>QNER01000595.1 GCA_003646175.1 Candidatus Parabeggiatoa sp. nov. 1 | reverse complement strand
TCACTTTTTGTGCAACGGATTGACCTTTTGGATGGATGTTCTCTTTATGATAATTGAAGACAAAGCGGGTAAATTATTAATAGACCTTTGATACACCAAGTGTTTGCCAAAAACTTGGGAAAGAGAAGTTATAGTGGTATTTTATTTAGCCACACCGCTCTAAAAACGGTTTTCTGATTTTGGTAATATGCCAATTGGTTTAAATAATTCATTGGATAAACATTACAAAATTAAAGGATAATTTTTATGAAAAACAGCGTTATAACATTCATTGGTGGCGGTAATATGGCGAGTAGTCTCATTGGTGGACTCCTTGAGACAGATGTTGCCGCTGAAAATCTTCGAGTGGCTGATCCTGATCTTGAACCACTTGCTGGTCAATTCCCCGTACAATGTTACACTGATAACTTACAAGCGATAGACGGGGCCGACGTTGTTGTGTTAGCGGTTAAACCGCAAATATTACCAGAGGTAGCCAAATCTATCGCCACCGCCATACCTACACCGCCGCCTTTATTTCTCAGCATCGCAGCCGGCATCCGCATGGCGGATTTAGCCCGTTGGTTGGGCACAAACCAATCCCTGCCAATTGTACGCGTGATGCCTAATACGCCAGCACTGGTACGAAGTGGTGCATCGGCCTTGTTTGCTAATCAACAAGTCAGTGACATTCAGCGTGAATTGGCGGAAAATATTTTGCGAGCGGTGGGATTAACGGTGTGGTTGGAAGATGAAACCCAGATGGATGCTGTCACGGCACTATCAGGCAGCGGTCCGGCCTATTTCTTTTTAGTGATGGAAGTGTTAGAAAAAGCCGCTATTGGCTTAGGCTTGCCACAAGAAAGTGCCCGCTTACTGACGTTGCAAACCGCTTTCGGCGCAGCCAAAATGGCCCTCGAAAGTCAAGAAGATGCAGCCACTTTGCGGGCGGGTGTCACTTCTAAAGGGGGGACGACAGAACAAGCCATCAATACATTACAAGCAGGTGGGCTACAAGACTTGTTTGATCAAGCCCTACAAGCGGCTCAACAACGTGCCCTTAGTTTAGCTAAACAATTTGGAGAACAGTAACGTGCTAAATCCACTTATCACCGCTTTGGTATTTTTAGTCAGTACGGTGTTTGGCATTTATATTTTGCTTATCATGCTGCGTTTTTTGTTGCAATTGCTACGGGTTAGTTTTCGCAACCATTCTATTCTGCGATTGCTATTGAGATTGACAAACCCGCCCTTGCAGTTGCTTTATAACTTTATACCCGGCTGGAAAAACATTGATGTTGCAGCCATTGTTTTGATGTTAGTGTTAAAAATGCTTGAACTGATGTTGATTAAATGGCTACTCAATGAGCCATTTGGTGTCATGGGATTACTCCTGTTCGCGGTTGCTAACTTACTGTCTTTATTGATTTATATTTTTATCTTTGCGCTTATCATTCAAGCGATTTTAAGTTGGATCACACCGCCTCACACTTACAATCCGTTAACTGATCTTTTATATGATTTGAATGAACCGCTATTGCGGCCTGTGCGCCGTAAGATTCCGCCAGTGCAAGGACTTGATATTTCGCCCATGGTAGTGATTGTTGGTTTGATAGTGGCGGAGATAGTGGTGGTTGGTTATCTACTGGCGTTTGGCAAAATATTATAACTCATTGATTAGACAAGCATTACCCATTATAACGACCATCTATGTACAGGACAAAAAAGTGTTCAAGTCGTGATGCTATCGCTTTTTTGGCGATAGTATCACTTCTTTGTACAAAAAAGTGTTCAAGTCGTGATGCTATCGCTTTTTTTTTGGCGATAGTATCACTTCTTTGTACAAAAAAGTGTTCAAGTCGTGATGCTATCGCTTTTTTGGCGATAGTATCACTAAAACAATAGCACGGGTTATTGCATCGACACGCGATAGCATCACGAAATAATTTAAAATCAATAGGTTATAACTTTTGTCCTGTACATAGAACGACCATACACGAAATGGGTAAAATGATGGGTAATGGGCAATGGGCAATGGGTAATAAGTACCAAAACACAAATTTACAAATTTTCAGGCATTTTGTGCCCACCAACTTCTTTACGTTGCCCACCGAGAAGGTGGGCAATAAAAGGACCTTGCTCGGTGGGCAAAAAATTCATAATACCTGAAAATTTATGGTTCAGTACTTAGGAGGTGAATATTAAGCCATGAATGAATCAAAACGTTTTCGTAGGGTGGATTAGCGTCGCGTAATCCACCCCCTTAACTACCAGAAACGTTGTGGATGGGATTGCAAATTCAGCCCATAAAATTGTGAGTAGTCCAGTATAAGTAGTGATGGTGTTCAAACGGATACTATCCCGGCAAGGGATAGCATCCGTAAAATCACTACATGTAGATTAGGCTAAAGTTTTTGGCCAAAAACTTTAGCCTAATCTGGACTACCAAATTGTGAATGAATCATTTTCCTCTGAATTTCTGCATTTGCCTGGATTTCTGCATTCGCAGGGATGATGACAGAATTGGTCATTTGCGTTTTGCTATTCGCCTCTGCCAGTCCTTTTTTTAAACCGCAAAATCCCGTAGTCTCACTGGTAACCGTTTTGCCCCCCACGAACCCGCTTGAGCAGCGAATACACCGGCACAAGCGGTGCCGCATTGATTGCACTTACCATCGGCCGTCAAATTCCAGTCGCTTAATATATACCAATCGCGCCCAATGAGTGTGCCACCACAATTGTGACAATAGGTACTTGCGCCTTGTTGATCATGCACATTGCCGGTATAGGCATAGCGCACCCCATTTTTTATCGCGATACGGCGGGCCATTGAAAGCGTGCGAGCCGGGGTAGGGGGTTTGTTTAACATTTTCCAATCTGGATGAAAGGCAGTGAAGTGCATAGGCACATCAGGGCCAAGGTTTTCCACCACCCATTGGGTCATTTCTTCAAGCTCGTTTTCCGAATCGTTTTCGCCGGGGATAAGTAGCGTCGTTAACTCAAACCAAACCGTCGTTTCATGTTTAAGATAGCGCAATGTATCTAGCACCGGCTGCAAATGCCCACCCGTCAACTTATAATAAAAATTTTCGTTGAACGCTTTTAAATCAACATTGGCAGCATCCATTTGGCTAAAAAATTCAGCACGGGCAGTTTCACTAATATAAGCGGCTGTCACAGCTACCGATTTAATATCCAGTTTGCGACAGGCTTTAGCAACATCAATAGCGTATTCGTGGAAAATCACCGGATCATTGTAAGTATAAGCCACGCTATGACAGCCTAATTTGTGAGCGGCACCGGCGATAGTTTCGGGCGTGGCTTGATCTGCAAGAGTATCCATTTCACGGGATTTACTCATGTCCCAGTTTTGGCAAAATTTGCAGGCGAGGTTGCAACCAGCAGTACCAAATGAAAGGATAGGTGTGCCCGGTAAAAAATGATTGAGCGGTTTTTTTTCAATCGGATCAACGCAAAAGCCGCTGGAACGCCCATAAGTGGTTAATACGATTTGTTGATCTTGATTTGCTCGCACAAAGCATAAACCTTGCTGTCCCTCTTTCAACTTACAAGCACGGGGACATAGATCACATTGGATACGCCCATCCTCTAATGGGTGCCAATAACGGGTTGGTACGACGGTTTGTAATGCGGGTGTTTTCATCTCAACCCCTGGATAATTGTGAATTGTGAGTTATGAATTGTGAATTGTGAATTGGCATCAAAAAGTTTTAATTATCCTGAATTTTAATTCGTTTATCCCCGTAATTCGTTGTACTCATTATATTTATTGTTAACCCTTAAAACGGGAATGCGCTCCATCCTGAATTATCTTTTCCCCTTCTTAAAATGATTAATACTATAATTAAAAGGATCATGTCACAAAGGGGAAAAATAATGACCAATACTGTAAGAACACCGGCCGTCGCCGGTATGTTCTACCCGGGCGAGGCCAACGAACTGCGTCATACGATCCGGGAATTTTTGCAAAAAGTCGAAGCCACCAGCCCGGTGCCCAAGGCCATCATTGCACCACATGCCGGTTACGTCTACTCTGGGCCAATCGCTGCCAGTGTCTATGCGCGACTGAAGCCGGCACGCGATACCATTAGCAAAGTCGTATTGCTTGGGCCTTCTCATCGTGTCCCGTTGAATGGACTTGCAGCCAGTGGTATGCACAGTTTCGCAACGCCCTTGGGGGAAATACCGGTGGATAGGCAAGCCCTTGATGAAATCCTCACCTTGCCCCAAGTCTCGGTGCTGGAACAAGCACATGCTAATGAACACAGCCTCGAAGTCCAATTGCCATTTCTTCAGGAAGTATTAGGGGACTTCAGTGTGATCCCGTTAGTTGTTGGTGAAGCTACTGCTGAACAAGTGGGGGAAGTGCTAGAAAAACTCTGGGGTGGCACAGAAACGCTCATTGTCATTAGTTCTGATTTGAGCCATTATCACGATTATCAAACGGCGCAAAAAATGGATAAGTTGACTTCTCAGGCGATTGAAAATCTGCGCCCAGAAGACATTCATTATGAACAGGCCTGTGGGCGCAATCCCGTCAAAGGTTTATTGCATGTGGCACGGACACGGGGCATGCAAGCAAAGACGGTGGATTTGCGTAATTCCGGCGATACTGCTGGACCAAAAAATCAAGTTGTAGGGTATGGTGCTTATGTCTTTAGTTAAAGAACACAGCGAGACACTGTTACAAGTGGCTAAACAATCTATCAAGCACGGTTTAGATAAAGGCACACCGCTGACGGTGCAACCGCTTGATTATCCAGAAGAATTACATAAAAATACGGCCACCTTTGTCACTTTAAATATCCATAATAACTTGCGTGGTTGTATAGGCACCCTCATTGCTTATCGTCCCCTCGTGAGTGATGTGGCTTATCATGCTCATGCGGCCGCTTTTTCTGATCCCCGCTTTCCAGCATTACAGCATGACGAATTGCCTTCGTTGGATATTCATATTTCCCTCTTAGGCGAGCCGGAGCCAATAGCGTTTGACTCCGAAGAACATTTGATTCAACAGTTGCGACCGGGGATAGATGGCTTAATCCTCGCCGATGGTGGACATAAAGGCACATTTTTGCCCTCCGTGTGGGAATCTTTGACGGAACCCCGCGATTTTTTCCGTCAGTTAAAACGAAAAGCCGGACTGTCTCCAAACTATTGGTCAGATACAATCAAAGTGGAACGCTACACGACGGCCTCTATTCCCTAATGAACTACAATAACTACAAGGTATTAGTTTTCTGGTTCCCACGCATTTGCTGAAGCATAAGTTTTCTAATATTATAACGAATAATTAATAAATGTAGGGTGGGTAACGTCTTTTTGTTGCCCACCTTAAGTTTAAATTGGTGGGCCAGAAAAGCCCTTACCAGCCCCCTA
>QNER01000594.1 GCA_003646175.1 Candidatus Parabeggiatoa sp. nov. 1 | reverse complement strand
TGAACTTCTGAAGTCCTGAACGTCTGAACGTCTGCAATACTTTGCCAATCCGGATTCCGTTTAGCCAGCCAATGTCCTCGTTGCCCGATAGTCTCAGACAAATATTTGTGTAACTGTTTGTTTGGCTTACATTTATCAAGCAAAACCGGCAGCACTTCAAAAGGGGCTCGTTGTTTCGCAGCTTGTGCCAAGCGTAACCATTCCCCCAATAAAGCTTTTTGAATTTCTCTATCTTCTTCTCGCAATATTGTGCGTAAATACTCAACCGCCTTTGGTGTACACAAAGGCAACGTTTCTGGTGGGGACGAAGCGATAGACTGTTTTTCGGAAGTGGGCAGTTGCCAGCCAACGCGACGATATTCTGTGAGCAACGCGGCACTATGCAACAATTTTTCTGCCGGTTCTTTTGTTTCCAGTTGCGCCCACAAAAATGACAGGGGGCTTTGTGGTAACGAAAAAGCTTGCCCCCCAGTGCCTAAAATGGCATGTTTGGTTAAGTGTTCCCAGTCATTCATGTTTTTAGTCATCCTGTATATAGCGACGGATACTATCCCTTCGAGGGATAGCATCCGTTAAAATATAAGCGGCGACGGATACTATCCCTCGGAGGGATAGCATCCGTTAAAATCAAGCAAAACCTATATAATTGCCATCACTCCAACCCCCCAACGGATAAAAAGAAGTATTCCGCCACTCGCCAAATACCGTTTGATAATGACCGCCACTCATCGCTAATAATTCCAACAAGCGATTGAAATTATTGGTAATTGGCAAATTGTTGTCAGCCGTATCAGTTAACCACCAAGTATCATTTGTCTGAATGGGTGTCACATTTTCCAGTACCATCGGAAATCGCTCTATCCAAGGTTGTTGGCTGATAGCGTTTTTGTAAGTCGCAAACGCCGCTTGCAAAGTCGCAAAGCCTTTTACCGTTGTCATCGGTGCAATACCATAACGTTTTTTGTCAACGGCTCTTAAAGGAAAAGCGGCCGGGTAAAAACATAATTCGGCCTCTACCTGAGTGCCCGTTTGCCAGCCATAATCCAATGATGCACGCGCTTTTGGATGGGCGAAATTGAGCAACAGTGCCATTTTGTCGGTATTCGCGCCTTGTAACCAAATGCGTTGCACCAATAATTGTCCAGTGTCATCCATTTCTTCATATTGTCCCAATACTAACCAATGATCATGAATAGCGGTTTGTTGTAAAACTTCTTCTTTGGTTTGAAACCATCCGACTAAACCACGAATATCATGTTGTAAATCGGGCGGTAATGTGTCAAGCCGCTGGTAACTTTCCACCAGTAAATGCAAACGTGCCACCGCTTCCAAAACATGGCTTGCCCAATCTTGCCCTTGGTTGACGGCATTAAATAATTCGCGCACCCGATTAGCCAACCCCGGTGCTTGTGCGTCCACCATCCGCGCTGCCATACCATCAAAAAAGCTATAAGGCTTGCCCTGCAACTCGGCAAAACCATTGCGTACCAAATCCCGCAACCACAGCGATAATTCTTCTAACCCTGCCTGTACTTTTTCTTCACGCTTTTCAACGCGTTTCGCTTGGGCAACGGTATCAACGGGTTTATTAGCGTTTTCGGCCTTTCTTGCTTGGCGCTTAGCGCGCCCATCTATCCATTCTGCCACCCAAGGTGGGGCTTCGGCCGACTGGGTGAAAGCGTCGCGCTGTTGCACAAATAATAAAAATAGGCCTAACGCATGTTTACAGGGAAATTTGCGACTGGGGCAAGAGCATTTAAAAGCGGGGCCGTCCAGCGCAATGCGGGCTTGATAAGGCTTGCTGCCGCTGCCCTGACATTCTCCCCAAATCGCGGCTTCATTGTGTGCTAATACCGGCCATTTATTGCTTTTAACAAGGCTATGTCCCGCTTTGACTGAAGCCGCGTCGGGAGCTAACGCCAATACTTGTTCGGTTGTCCACTCTACAGACATATTGAGCCCCGTTTAGAAAATAACTACAAGGATTGTATTTTAAAAGGGATTTATAATAACGGATTTTGAACTTATTGCTTGATAGAGAATTTGCACTATTATAATTATAATATCCATTTATACTTATTGCCTATTAAAAATTGATTTGCAACCTTTGCAAAAATGGGATAATTAATATAAGAAAAAAATAGACGCATTCAAATTTTAATGGTGGTTGGGTTAAGTACAGCGAATTACGTGGATAAACGAATTAGAACCCGGCTTACCTTACGTGTTTCTCATTGATTGATAAGATAATCCTTAAGTTTATTTATTTTACGTGATTATTTAATCAAATTGCTATGCCTTATTCGTTTATCCACGTAATTCGTTGTACTCAACCAACCGCGTTTTATGAATGCGCCATTACCCATTACCTATTACCGATTACCATCAGAAATTGGAAACTATCAAAATGTGCGATAACTTTGTTGCTTTACCCGATTCAACCCTGAATGGCGATCTGATTTTCGGAAAAAATAGTGATCGACTACAGGGTGAAATTCAAGATGTCATTGCGGTTCCTGCGATGATGCATCCTAAAGATGAAATGCTTGAATGCACCTATATCAAAATACCGCAAGTTGAGAAAACCTTGGCTGTTATTTTGTCTAAACCGAGGTGGATGTGGGGCGCGGAAATGGGTGCCAACGAATGCGGTGTTGTTATCGGTAATGAAGCGGTTTGGACTATCGAACCTTGTAACAATACCGGTTTGTTGGGCATGGATTTGGTTAGATTAGGCTTAGAACGCGGCAAGACGGCAAAGGATGTCCTAACTATTATCATTGCGTTACTTGATAAATATGGGCAAGGCGGCAACTGTGCTGAACATGTTTCAATGAATTACCATAACTCATTTTTGATGGCAGATAAGCATGAAGCATGGTTGCTTGAAACGGCTGGTAAATATTGGGTTGCAGAACAAGTGAAAAGTGGAACTTGCTCAATTTCTAACAGCCTCAGCATCCGGCATAAAGGTGAACTTCGCCATGAACAGGTGATTGAACATGCCATCGCAATGGGACGATGCCATAACGAGAGGGATTTTGATTTTGCTCAGATATTTTCTGAAGGTGGGGTTGATGACACGCCGCCCTCCAACACACGGGAAGGTAGAGTCCGAGAACTCTGTCAATTGAGCCGAGGAAAATTTTCCATTGAAACGGCTAAGTCGATTTTACGAGATCATAAAGGCAGTGTTTGTATGCACGGCGAATTTGAAAGTACCGGCAGCCAAATCTCTGCCCTTTCAAAGGAAGGTTGTGAACATTGGTTTATTAATAAACCATTGCCCTGTATGCAACAGTATGAAAAATATGATTTTTGTTAAATAAATCCGATTTTTTGAAGAAATCGGATTTTTCACTCAATAACTCATGTTACGCACAACGCTTCAAAATGAAATCGATGGGCAACCATAAAGGATGGGCAACCATAAAGGATTGCCCCTACAATAATTAAATGTAGGGGCAATCCCTTTGCGGTTGCCCTTTGCCCTTTGCGGTTGTCCCCGCTTTGCTGCGCCCTTTCACCAAACATCATCATGGTATGGAACTTTCCGCTTTATTGCACAAACTGTGATAAGTCGAAGCAATGTGCGTAACATCAGTCAATAAATCCGATTTTTTGAAAAAATCGGATTTCTCACAAACTGAAAAGCACTATGAATAATTTTCATAACAATAACGCGACACGAAAACTAGAATGGATACCCATACATAAACCGAGATGTGCAAAACAGCGTCCCACCTATTACAAAACCGAATGCTTGGATTGTGAGCTCATCATTCGTGTGAGATGGGAACGGGCGTATGTTGGTGCATTGCCTACACGCCATCGCACTTTTAAAAAAGAGGTTTGTCCGTTTTGTGAGGGTAGCCATATCAAAATGTTTAAGATTAACGAGCAGCAATACATTGAAATTAATCAAAAGTGGGATATAGTCACTTCTGTTGAAAAGGATGAGAAAAATTTGGATGATGACTCATCTTGGATTGTGTGTGAAACGTAAATTACAAGTCGTGACGGATAGCATCCCATCGAGCGGGATACTATCCGTGAAACTATTGTGACGGATAGCATCCCATCGAGCGGGATACTATCCGTGAAACTATTGTGACGGATAGCATCCCATCGAGCGGGATACTATCCGTAAAAAGTCCATGAAAACACTAGAAAAACTATTACAACAAAACCGTACCATTAGAGTCATCGGTTTTGATGATGCGCCATTTGAAAATCGCCGCGGTGCTTGCGTTAATGTGGCGGGTGTTGTGTGCGCGGGAACGCGCTTTGAAGGGATGGTATGGGGAACGGTGCAAAAAGATGGCGATGATGCCACGGAGGTGCTAAGCCAGTTGCTGTTGCAGAGTAAGTTTTATGAACAGGTGCATCTGGTACTTATTGACGGCTTAGCGGTGGGCGGATTTAATATCATCAATTTGCCCGAACTTGCACAACGTCTTGAACGGCCTTGCGTGTGCGTGATGCGTAAGTTACCCGATATGGCTGCTATTGAACAGGCGCTTGAAAATTTACCTGATACCGCCAAACGCTTAGACTTAATTCATAAAGCCGGGCCTATTCATACCCAAACGCCGTTTTATTTTCAGGCTCAAGGCTGCAACCCTGATACTGTGGGCAAAGTCCTCGAACGTCTCACCTTTACTGGGCATGTACCCGAAGCACTGCGGTTAGCCCATTTGATTGGTTCGGCCATCATGACGGGTGAAAGTGGGAAAAGGGCTTAAGTTCTTAGGAGTGCAAGGTTAACTTGCACGACTCGTGCGTTGGGCTGTTTGGTGTTTGCAACTCAGGCTGAGCCAAAACGTTCGGGAACACTCAAGCAAACCGGTTCCCGCGCAACCTATAGTACAACGGATACTCGAAATAAACGGATAAGGTTTTCCTTTCATTATTATTCTCAATACAACTTGGCACTGATAGATAAACACCGGCAACTATTTGTTTTTATTCGTTCATTACGCGTATCTGTTGTACTAGTGCAGTAAAGCGGAAATATAAAGACTACTTCAGCCAACAGCTAAAGCAGTTGTCTAAAAGCGAAAAAGGCTAAAGCCGACTAACCCTCTTGTAGTGCCCTGATACGTACTTTCGCTGTTGGCTGAAAGTGGTCTGGGGATTGGAGCGAGCCTGCACTAAACATATCCGTTGTATTATAGATAAACACCGGTAACGATTTATTTTGGCGGGTGCATTATTAGTACAACGGATACTCGAAATAAACGGATATGTACAGGACAAAAAAGTGTTCAAGCGGTGATGCTATCGCTTTTTTGTGGCGTATGTATCACTCAAATAATAGCACTGGTTATTACAATGATCTTTTTTTACTAAATAAGGATTTGTGAATTTAACGGTTGGT
>QNER01000593.1 GCA_003646175.1 Candidatus Parabeggiatoa sp. nov. 1 | reverse complement strand
TTACTTGAACGCCTTAGGGCCGATAAAGAACTGCAACAAAAAGAATTAGCCCAACGTGATGCGTTACTTGAACGCCAACGGGCCGAGCAAGCGCAACTTCAGGCCGAACAAGAACGCCAACGGGCCAACAAACTGGCCGAGCAATTACGTGCGCTAGGCATCAACCCAGACGCGATAGACGACTGAGTGGTACTAGGACTCAAACTTTGCCGGAGTCCAAACTTTAGTTTGGCAGGAGTCCAAACTTTAGTTTGGCAGGAATCCAAATTTTAGTTTGGCAGGAGTTTGGCAGGAGTGCAAACTTTAGTGTTCCGTCAATTTTATTGAAATAAATGCTGTCTGTCTGGAGATTGTATGAGTTCCTAAACAAGTCTAAGAATCGCTAATACACCCTTTTGGGTTATTTCGTCTCTGCCATAATTGGTTCTCCGCAGAAAACCATTCCTAACCCTATCCAATTCACTAAGTCCATCATTCAAGTCAATACGGCCATTATTGGCACCAGCACGTTGGTTGATATTTTTGGCAAGGGTGAGGCATTTGTGAGCGCGTGATAATGTCGTTTTGGTTCACGCTACCGGCCCGTTAGGCTCGTTAAACGGCAAAGTCGTGATGGACTTCAAAGCACGGCTTTATCAAAGCGACGCGTTGAACCCATCTAGTAGTCAGCTAAATCTCCTGAAGAAATCCATGAACATACGATTTTATCGCCTCTAATGTCGATGGATCATTGGGATCATAGGCGCGTTGATATACAAATACTTCGGTCCGCGCTAACCCAAACACTTCAACCCGTTTATCTTGAATCGCTAGAACCGGTAATGGTCGTTTAGTCGCAATCCTTGCGGCTCCAACTGTTGTGTTAAGCCATGCTGAGGGTTTTTCTTGACGCAAAGGCTTCTCATCACCGGTTTTTTGATAATAAACCGTTTGTTTGAACGGAATATAAAGAACAATGACCGCTAATGAGTTATCAAGTCTTGCTCGAAGGTCTTCACTTGTCGTCTGTTTCTTAGGTGGAAGCAAAACCTTATATCCAGAGTCTTGGATTTCCTGTTTTATGGCCTCTACAAGCGGAGTCGCATCTGTTAAATGCGCGAGCGGATAACTGAGATATATTTGTTTCTCGTTGACAGTCTGCTCGTATCTAGGACATTTTTTGAGTTCCTCCGAAATCTTCGTCGTAGCAGAAATAGATGAAAACAAATTTTTCTCTGTTAAGCAATCTATCCATTTATTTAAATGGGATGAATGCCCATAAATTTGGTCAGCCTCGCTTTTCGCTATCTCGGTATCGCCTATTAATAATAACAACTTAATCCGAAATGCCCATAAAATCAGGTATTCTGGCGCATTTTTCGACGTCTTCTCAAGCCCGTTATTAATCTGTTCAAGGGCCGTCGATTTTTGGCCGTTTTCAAGAGACTTGTTGGCTTCCAAATAGAACTGCAACAGTGTCTTGAATTTAGATAAACTGCTGTATTCAGCAGTCTTTTTCGGAGTCTCCTCAAGCCCTTTATTGATATACTTAAGGGCAATTGATATCTCGCCCTTTTTCAGAGCGGCCCTTGCTACCGATAACAACATTTCGGTGCGGTTTTCCAATAACTTCTCAAGAAATTGTTCACGAACATACGATTTTATCGCCTCTAATGTAGAGGGATCATTGGGATCATAGGCGCGTTGATATACAAATGTTTCGGTTCGCGCTAACCCAGACACTTTAACCCGTTCATCTTGAATCGCTAGAACTGGTAAAGGTCTTTCAGTCGCGACCCTTGCCGCTCCGACCGTTATGTTAAGCCACGCTGAGGGTTTTTCTTGAGGCAAAGGCTTCTCATCACCTGTTTTTTGATGATAAACCGTTTGTCCGAACGGAATATAAAGAACAATCACCCCGAGTGATTTATCAAGCTTGGCTCGAATATCTTCACTTTTCGTATTTCTCGTAGGTGGAAGCAAAACCTTATATCCAGAGTCTTGGATTTCCAGTTTTATGGCCTCTACAAGCGGAGCAACATCCTTTGCATGCGCGTGCGGATAACTTAGATAGATATATCTGTTTTCTTTATGAGACATTTGTGACTCCGATGGTATTTTCTTATCATGAACAGAGGGATTATTTTTCCAAAACTCCAAGAAAATGATAGAGAGTATAAAAACAAGTATTATCACAACCAAGGTAATAAAACCTAAAACTTTCTCCTTAAGTCCTGCATAGATGGCAAGGACAGCGATGAAAAACACCGAGGCAATAAGACTAATATATAAAACAGTCTTTTGCTCCTGTTTTAAGTTAGCCGTTTTAATGGCTTCAATAAGAGGCTCATAAGTGAGCAACGCAAACAAAATCCCCAAACCAGCAATGCCGGCAATGACTGCAACCAATTTATAAATAAATGATTTCAAATCAGTCATGTCAAGAAGGGTACCTGCCACTTGTTCGATTGTATCACTCTTTGGGAAAGAGGATTTTGTTGGCGATTGAGTTGAATTCATTGAGTTTATTCGCTATTTTTGTAGTTTTAAACCGAAATGTGCCGTTTTTTGATAGAACCAGTAAATATTCCCTATAAAGTATGGAAGTTGCCGTGCCAGCCGTTACAACACACGGTAAATTGTTAAAGCGATGCTATTGGCCATATAGAATCAATGATATCACCAATAAAAGTTTGAATTTTGTTTTTGATGTGATCCTAAAACTAATAATACAGTAAAACTCTTAAACGTTCCCTAGGTTTCACCTTTTCATGCTCAAGTTTTTGTGAAGAAGCAAAAACTTGAACATGAATGAAAGCCGGTTCAAAGATGGCCCCTACGGAGTTGTCCCAAGTGTCAACCTAGGGTTTTGCAAGAAGCTCTACAGTTAAATTTGGGGAAATTGTATTTGAAAGTCATCAAATAATAATTCCAAATCCTTTTCTGCCAAAAATCTTTGAATGATATTTTCCTCTAACCCGAGCCTCTTAGCCATCTGACGGAATTTTATTTCCAGCATCTGTTTGACCTCTGCTTCAGCATTGTTGTCAGAATACACCATTGCTAAGAAAGTGGCATGAAACATCAGCGAAAACATACTTGAAATTTTTGAATCGAAAGAATACCTAAGATGTTGCTCAATTTCTTTTAAGTATTCAAGACCTCTAATAACCGACAATTTAGGTTCTTTTTGTGGTAACTCATGTGATTTTTGTACCTGAAAGTATTGTGCATGTTTTTCTACATTTTGCTTGATTTGAAGAATGAGTGCCTTTTATGAGTCAGAATTGCTCAAACCCTGACGGATGCTCATTACTAATAATGTCCCAAAATAAAAACCCTATTTCGCTGCCTTATGGAATCGGGTATGCTCATTAAAATCATACTCATGAACGGAGGGATTATTTATCCATAAAATAAATAAATTACACCCCCTATAAAAGACAGTATTATCACAACCAAGAGAATAAAACCTAAAACTTTCTCCTTAAGTCCTGCATATATGGCAAGGACAACTATGAAAAACACCGAGGCAATAAGACTAATATATAAAAGAACCCTTAGTTTAGGTGGTATGTTTTTTGCTTCTTTAATGGCCTCAATAAGAAGCTCATAAGTGAACAAGGCAAACAAAATACTCAAACCAGCAATGCCAACAATGCCAGCAATGATTGCAATCAACTTATAAATAAATGATTTCCAATCAGTTATGCCCTTATTAATGATCCTTGGTACCTGTTCGAGTGTTGTTTCACTTATTGAGGGAGAGGGTTCTTTTGAAGACTGAGTTTGAATAGAAGTAGAATCTCTTGCTGTTTCTTCGGTGTTTTCAGGCGGTGATGGTTTTTGTGGCTCAAAAAAATGTCCAAAAACGTCAACAGCGGTATCTGCTACCAATATTTGTTTTTTTTGCTCATCAGTAATCAAGTTGTCCTCATCATCATAATTTTGCTTACCAGAAACCACGATTTTCAAATTTTCCGTTGTCGCGGCTTGAAATTTTTGAGCGAATCCATTAATGGAAAAAATATCACCTGAAAGATTGCCGCTACAAGTGATTGTAAGAGCATCAGGAATTTTTCTTTTAAGTGTCGAACCGTACATACCAACCAGAAATGCGCCGTAAACAGAGGGGCCTTTAATTCCCTTTATTTTTTTTGAGGGAGAAAGCGGCTTCACCCACCAGCGGAAAACCGGAATTTTTTCAGTCAAATAGCCGCGAAGAAAATGAAATGCGTCTTCAACGGCTTTCTCAAAATGCTTATCAATGGGAATGCCAGACATTTTTACCGGATGGGGATATGGAGGGCTATCTACGCCTTCTATATCAACTTGTTCTAGAAACAGAGAAGCCACATATCCTTCTTTATTATCATCCACCAACAGCACTGGCACCTTTATGAGACTAATTCCTTTAAGAGAAGAAAGTTCATCAGAGCCAAATATAGCAACAAAATCATGCAAAATACAGGGCGGAAAATCAATGTTGTTCGCTAATGAGGCAATCTGATTTTCTTGATTTTCTTTTTCGTTAACTATTATCAAAGCCGCTTTTAACTGTGTTTTGATAAAACGTGAGCGGTAATCTTTATAATAGTCATAACTTGGATCATTAGCTGTCCCCCAACTGGGGGAACTCCACCAATCTGGAATTTTTTTTTGATAGAGTTTGGCAATCCAACTTGAATTCTTCGCTACAATGGCTTGTCTCAGCGCCTTTTCAAAAAGCCGTTCCTTTCCACCAAACAATTTGTCCCTCAAGTCCTCTTTATCATCATCAGAACCAGCTTTCAGAGTTTCATTAACCGCATCAATATATCTCCCATCATTGATGGCATTTTCAAATTGCTCGCTATCAAACATAATGGTTAAACAACAGTAATATTTTTCACTTTGGCGGCGATTGTTCGAGATAAAGGATAGCGAAAACGCCACCTTTCATCTTCATACACGAGTTCCTGTGTTTCATTGATCAAGTCCTTTTTTCCATCACTTATGATGAGTTTTACCCGGCTATTCGCCGGTTGAATTTGGGTCGAAAAACTTACAACCCACTCATCATCTATTAGACGACATCTTAAAATCGAGTTTTCGTCCCGTACCCGATATTTGTTGTTAGGTTGTCGTGTTTCCAGTCCCATAGAAATCCAAGGCTCTTTTTGTTCTGCATTAGCAAAATCAGGTATAACGAGCGGTTCAAGAATTTTTAGGCCAATTTCCCGCCATGATCCTTCGGATGAAGGCAACCGTGGCAATTTATAAATTTGAACCAGGCTATTAACCTTTTCTCGTGCCAGTTGGCAGACACCCCCCGAAAACTGGAGTGCCGGTTTTAACCCTTTTCCCCATGTCACAAAAATATTGGCCTTTTCACCATTTAACGTCTGTGTTAAATAAGGCTGATCCTTTTT
>QNER01000592.1 GCA_003646175.1 Candidatus Parabeggiatoa sp. nov. 1 | reverse complement strand
TATGGCACAAAGGACGCAGCAAAAATGCTTATTTAGTTGGCTTTTTATGGACACCGCCTGAGGATTTACCTAACCCGTTGCCGGCGCGTAGCGACGCTGTTCAAATTCAAGCCGATTTAGCACCGTTAGTGGCTAACGGAAATCGTATTGCCAAACAATTGGTAGAGGTAACCTCCAGTGGCGGACAAACTTTTATAGATATTTGTGAGCATGTTTTGCGTAAACCCTCTAATCAAGAAGTTGTCAAGATGTTGTTTGATGTGATTGCGCGTTACTTTGAAAACATTCGTCCTGATAACTATGATGATGAGATGAATATTCTCACCCTGATTGAGCGTGCCAGCGATTTTTGTGAAACTTGTCTGGATACGAATTCGGTGGAGCGGCGAGCAGTGTTAGCGGTGCTGCCAGAGAAGCAAGATATGGTGCGGGCTATGCTGATGTTATCGGGCTTGCGCTATTCGGTGCTGCTGCCGGTTTTTTCGCGCACGGATGCGATTGGTAGTTTAATGCGTAAAAAGTTGGCTCCAGTGACGGAGCTTATTTTGGAACAGTTTGCGATTTTGCGGAATGAATAATTAACGACAAGGCTAACTACAAGGATTGGTTATAAGAAAGGATTAAAACCTATAACTACAGGGATTGTATATAAGAAAGGATTAACCGCGACGCGACGGATGCTATCGCTCTCTGGGATAGTATCCGTTTGAATGCCAAATCCGTGACGTGACGGATGCTATCCCTCTCCGGGACAATATCCGTTTGAATGCCAAATACTTAGCCATGAAATATTTTCTTATAAATCCTTTATTATATACAATCCTTGTAGTTAACGGTTTAAATACTTTCTTATATACAATCGCATTGAAGTTATTATTGTCAGACTAAAAACTTGTGAGTCGAGTGAGTTATAATGAATAAAAAAAAGTGAACCAGTTTCAAAGCAAATCAAAAAAGAGGAAAATCATGTCTCAAAGATTACCGATTGGCTTATCCGATTTCAAAAAACTTCGGGAAAATGATTATTACTACGTCGATAAAAGCTTATTTATCAAAGAAGTTATTGACCGTGCGACGGAAGTCCTGTTGTTGCCTCGCCCACGGCGTTTCGGCAAAACCTTAAATTTGTCTATGCTGCGCTATTTTTTTGAAAAACGCGAAGACAGCTTGGCTCATTTATTTCAAGGACTCGCTATTGAGCAAGAGGCCTCGATCATGCAACACCAAGGGCAATATCCGGTCATTTTTTTGACCTTTAAAAGTTGCAAAGCGTCAAACATGGAACAATGTTTGTCTCAAATTCGCGGTGTGTTGCTTAAATGCTATCGGGAATACAAACCACTGATTTACCATGCACTCACTATCGATGAGAAACCCATTTATGATCAAATCATAGACGAACAGGCACCACTGAGAAATTGGGAAGAAGCCTTAAGTTTTTTGATGCAGTTATTTCATCGGCAAACCGGTAAACGAGTGATTGTGTTGTTGGATGAATACGATACGCCTATCCATGCTGGGCAAGAACATGGGTATTATGAAGAAATTGTTCTTTTTATGCGAATCATGCTTGGCAATGCCCTCAAGGATAATTCTGATTTGGAAAAAGGCGTGGTTACCGGTATTTTGCGAATTGCCAAAGAATCGATTTTTTCAGACTTGAATAATTTGGATGTGTTATCGCTGTTGCGCTCAGAATTTCAAGACTGTTTTGGGTTCACCGAGCCCGAAATAGAGCAGTTGAGTATTGATTTTTCTCTGGCGGAATTATTAGAGATTTTGAGAAAGTGGTATAACGGCTATTTATTCGGAAACCGGGTGATTTACAATCCGTGGTCGATTTTAAGTTTTTTGGCGAGTCAAGATCGATTTCCTCGTCCTTATTGGATAAATACCAGCGGTAATGCTTTATTGCGAGAGATCATCACACGCACCGAACCGACATTTCAGGAACAAATTGAAACCTTACTGGCAGGGGGAAAAATCACCACGCCTTTGAATGAAAATATCGTGTTGCGCGATTTGGAACACAATGAACAGAATGTGTGGAGTTTGTTGGTTTTTAGTGGCTATCTGAAACCGGTGTCTTTTCAATTAAGGGAAGAAGAACCGATTTATGATCTCGCCATTCCTAATCGTGAAGTACAGGCATTTTACCGCAATACTATTCAAGTTTGGGTCCAAAAGACGGTTGGCAGTCAGCGATTACAACAATTGCTACGTGCTTTGACCCAAACCGATTTTAAAACCTTTGGTAAGTTATTGAAAGAAATGGTTTTAGCGGTTTTAAGCTATCACGATATGGCGGGCAAGAAACCCGAAAGAGTTTATCATGCTTTTGTGTTGGGCTTATTGACCAATATGACAGATCGTTATCAGATTCGTTCCAATCGAGAATCGGGCTATGGACGTTATGATGTGTTAATGATTCCACTTTCACCCAATGAACCGGGCTTTATTTTTGAATTTAAGAAAATTGATAAGCCGGATGAGAAAAACGCTGCCGATGCGATGCAAAGTGCGTTGGAACAAATCCAAAAGCAACAATACGCGGCGGAATTGCGAGAGCATGACGTTAAAAAAATTTGGGGCATTGGGGTGGTGGTGGAAGGTAAGCGGGTTTGGGTAGAAAGTATTGCGTTGTGATAATCAGTTTTCTCTAACTCATTAAATCTATCTATAGTTTTTCAGATAATTAATTTCAAAAGGGTAGAACGCAGATCGCCCCTACACTTCAAAATAAAACACTATCGACAAAAACAAAACTGCTATGAAAACGGGGTTAATTAAAAGTGATAGAAATGCCAAAAGATCACGGATTTTTGCAGTCCCCTTAAGGGGACTTCAGCTTTTAGCCTAGGGATTTATCCCTAGGCGATTGGGGTTTCCACCACTTTTAATTGCACCCATGAAAACGTCTATAAACCATTTCTGTCGTTAAAGGTGTTACAAGAAAGGACTAAAATCAAAACCGATTGATTATTTGGAGGAGTAGAATACATAATGAAACAGATACCTTA
Source organism: Candidatus Parabeggiatoa sp. nov. 1 (assembly GCA_003646175.1). Lineage (GTDB taxonomy): Bacteria > Pseudomonadota > Gammaproteobacteria > Beggiatoales > Beggiatoaceae > Parabeggiatoa. The sequence continues at coordinate 2,389 of QNER01000592.1, read as the reverse complement.
TGGTATATCAAACTATAAAGACATTCGGCAAAAGAATGCTTACTATGTGGATAAAACCCAGTATATTCCACAACTTGAATCCGCCGGTGACTTTCTTTTTCTGATTCGTCCCCGCCGATTCGGTAAATCGTCGCTGTTAACGATGTTGGAATGTTATTATGACATAGCGCGGGCCGATGAATTTGATACTTTGTTTGCCGATACTTATATTCATGCTCATCCAACCCCGGAAAAAAATGCCCATCTCATTCTGAAATTTAACTTTTCTAAAGTCAACCCGGAAATGGATAAGGTGGAGGATTCATTTAATGGTCATATCAGAAACTGTTTTTTCGTGTTTGCTGAGAAATATAAAGCCTTTCTTGATGACAGTTATTTCAACATGATGGAAAGTCATCAAGAAGCTTACCAAAAACTGGAGTTTCTGTTAAATTATGTGGGTGCCAAAGGACTTAAAGTGTATGTCCTAATTGATGAATACGACAATTTCACCAACACCATTCTGTCTACGATTGGGCAAGCGCATTATCACAAATTGACGCATGGTACCGGTTTCTTTCGATTTTTCTTTAGTATTTTAAAAGGGTCCGTTGACGAAGTGGATAGCGGCATCAGTCGCATGTTTATCACCGGGGTTTCACCGGTGACAATGGATGATGTGACCAGTGGTTTTAACATTGGGTTCAATATTAGCTTAGCTCCCACCTTTAACGAGGTGTTGGGCCTGTGCAAACCAAATGTCATTGAGATGTTGGCTTATTATCAGGAGAATGGCTTAACATTACCTGATTTGAATGACATGTTAGCCCTAATGGAAGTGTGGTATGGTCATTACCGTTTTTCAAAAAGTGTCAGAAGTCATCTCTTCAATACCGATATGGTGCTTTACTTTCTTAAAAAATGCCTGACATTGGGAACGATTCCCGATGAGATGATTGATCCTAATGTGAAAGTGGATTATGGCAAACTCCGTCATTTAGTGGTTCTTGATAGGCAACTGAATGGTAACTTCAGTCGCTTAAAAGCCATTATCGAAACTGGAAAAATTAAGGCTGAGATTGTCCAGAGTTTTCCGGTCGAAGATTTAATCAGACCTAACAATTTCATCTCTTTGTTGTACTACTTTGGTTTGTTAACTTACCAAACCGAAGAAGATCTGATTATTCCTAATCGTACCGTGCAAAAATTGATGTACGGTTATTTGCGTGATGGGTATGAGGATGTCGATGTCTTCAGTATTGATTTATGGCATTTTGCTAATCTTGTTCGTGAGATGGCATACCTTGGTGAATGGCAACCGGTTTTTCAATTTTTGGCGGATGAGGTGGAAAAGCAAACTTCCATTCGAAACTATCTGAGCGGTGAAAAAGTGATCCAAACCTTCTTGTTAGCTTACTTGAATGTGACGGATTATTACTTCACTCGCACCGAGGAGGAGATGGGAAAAGGGTTTGTCGATTTGTACCTAGAACCGTTTTTGGCTAAATATGAGAAGGTCAAATATGGTTATCTGATTGAAATCAAGTATATTACCCGCAGCAAGTTCACTTCAGAATTATTACAAGAAAAAATCATCGAGGCGAAAAACCAATTGCAGCAATATGCGACCGATCCGCGAGTGATTAAGGGTAATCGGTTCGTTACTTTGATATCGGTGATGTTGATATTTAGTGGGTGGGAGTTAGTTCATTGTGAGATCGTTATATAGTGTCCGTATGGAAACACGATAGTCGCTACCAAATATTTATTTTTGAATTAGGATCAGCAAATAAATAATTTCCGCCAACAGCTAAAGCAGTTGTCTAATAGCTCAAGTACCCTAAAGGGCACTAAACCCAATCAAGGGGGAAGTTAATTTTTATTCGATCCTTAGCGATTCAAAATTTGGATGTGTATTCTTTTTATGAAGACACGCTCAGAAGCTGGATTCTGCAAACGGTTGGCAGTCAGCGATTACAACAATTGCTACGCGCTTTGACTAAAACCGATTTTAAAACTTTTGGTAAGTTAGGATCGGCTAAAACTTCCGCCAACAGCTAAAGCAGTTGTATAAAAGCTCAAGTACCCTAAAGGGCACTAAACCCAATCAAGGGGGAAGTTAATTTTTATTCGAACCTTAACAATAGAAATGGTTTTAGCGGTTTTAAGCTATCACGATATGGCGGGTAAGAAACCCGAAAGAGTTTATCATGCTTTTGTGTTGGGGTTGTTGACTCATATATAATAACTATCAGGATTGTTTATAACTACAAATATTTATACCTAGAAAGATAACTACAAGGATTGTTTCTAAAAACGGATTTAATCAAGACGGATTTGGTGTTAAATCTAAATACGATTTAATCCTATTTAATAAATCCGGAACTCAAATACAATCTTTGTCGTTTTA
>QNER01000591.1 GCA_003646175.1 Candidatus Parabeggiatoa sp. nov. 1 | reverse complement strand
TTAGTCCCCTTTAGGGGACTTGAGCTTTTAGACAACTGCTTTCGCGCCAAAATTTTTGCGCGCAAAAACTTTGGCGCGAAAAGCTGTTGGCTACAAACCAATTTATTTATCTGGAATACTATAGCAGCCCGCTTACCCACCCTACGAAAAACTTATGTGCATAGAGTAGCCCGCTGGGGGGCACAAACCACCGGATGAAACTCATCAAATCAAAATCAAGAAAAATGGGTGAGTGACATACCAGATCGGTCTTCGCTTCAAAGGGAAAGGGAATTCTAAAAAAAATTGTCATGCTGAAAACTTCGGAAAACTTGGAATATAAACATAAACCCTAATTCATTCAAAGCCTTAAAACATTCATCAGGTTTTCAAATGGTTCATCATTAATACTTTTATTTTTGACAAATTGTTCAATAACATCTTCATGGAACCACGTTTCTAATTGAGTCTTTTTTTCTGAATCGGGCAGTTTAGCGATACCTTTGTGAATTTCCCCAAGGGTTAGAACATTAATAAATTGTGAAGTCAAAACCCAGTACAAGTCATCTGCGATAATTTTCAATCATTCACTCATGTTACGCACTCTGCTTCCACAATCTTTTGGAACGGAAGTTCAGTGCGTAACATCAATCCAATCATTCGTTTTTTTCTGGGATCAAAGTACTTATTCAAAAACTGATAGGTGGTAATGGTATGGCACATATTATGGAAAACGGAAAGAAAATCTATGCTAAGGAATGGCCACGAAATAACTTCCCGTTTGGTATTTTTGCTTAGGAACGTGCATGAAATAATTGGGGCAACCATATTCGAGGCTAAAGTTTTTGCGAGCAAAAACTTTAGCCTCGAAAGGATTGCCCCTACGTAACTTGATAATTTGTAGGGGCAATCCCCCGCGCAAGCCCCAAGTTGACTAAGTTGTTTCATGCACGTTCCTTAGTTACCACAGGTGACACTAAAGCTATTCACATTCAACCCCTGTATTGATTGGGACATATTCTGACTGACACGAAAGAATCAAAACAGGTGAACCGGTTGGTTTCAACCTGGGGTGTTAAATATTACGTGGTTTTACGGATTATTTTTCACCATAGCTTTATTCCATTGTAAATCTCACCGTAACTCTTGGGAAAAATTGGATTGGGAGCCGTGATGAGATTAAAGAAATCCGATTTTTTGGAAAAATCGGATTTCTAGCTTTGGCCCAAAAATCATTCCCGATAGGGGTTTTCAGGCCTGAAAATGTGAATAGCCCTAGGCTCCACCTAGGGAACTTGAAATCATTTACAGATATAGGGAAATTATTTCATGACCATTCCTAACCTCAAAAAAATGAAGGGGCGTGTTTTGATGAGTAAACAAACTTATGCCCCCCCGAACTAAGTTGAAGGTTTTGTTCGTTAGGGTAAACGGTGGCTGATAAGAACTCATTGGCTATCCTTATATAATACCATCGGGTAGCAGATGAGCAATGTTGTTTCATTCCTTCTTCACTACGACCATAACACCGATAACGGAATAGCATAATACGGAATCGAACCGTTGCGAAATGGCAGTAATCTTGAACCCGTGTAGAAAATAAGCCCATATTTGAACCGATCTCCAACCAATTCTGAAAATTTTATTAGCCCTTTAAAGTCACTTCCTCGCACAGTACTAGAGGCCTTAACCTCGATGCCAATCATAAGGCCGTCTGCTTGCTCCAGAATAATGTCCACTTCATTTTTATGCCCATCTCGAAAATGATAGATATTCATGGTTTCTTCGGCCCACGCTAGATGTTTAAAACATTCCATCACCACAAAGCTTTTCAGCAAACCGCCATAAAAAGTTGACGTTAGTAATTGCGGCGGTTTTTTCAAGCCAAGCAGGTGGCAAGCCAGTCCAGTATCAACTGTATGTAATTTAGGCATTCCAATCGTCTGGCGTTTGGCACGGTTTTTCACAAAAGGATGGATACGTTTGACAATAAACATCCATTCCAATGCTTCGATATAGGATTTAACGACTTTATCATTCTGAGCCAAGTCATTGGCAATATTGGCATATTTCAACAAGTTGCCACTTAATCCCGCTAAATAAGGAATGAGTGTTTTCAGTTTGGTGTGATAGTCACCTTTCGCATTATAAATACTCTCAAAATCTTTGAATAAACGACCCTGAATATAAGACTGGAACCAAATTTGTCTCGCACGAGGGCTTTTGCTTTGCAGTTCGGGATAACCCCCATTAATCAATGTTTGTGCCAGTTGCTCGCGACTCAGTGTTGGAAGACTATCAGGCACAGATAAGCTATCCGAAAGCAAAAAATCAATCAGGTTAAAGTTGCCACCGACCATTTCTGTGACAGACAGAGGATAAAGTTCTATTCTCGCTATATGACCTGGCAAAGCTTCCTGTGTTTTAGCCGAACTGAAAATATCGGCTGATCCCGTGAGGAAAAAACGCCCACGTTCATGCGGCTGTAACTGGTCAGAGGCTAATTTAATAGCCGTAATCAGTTCGGGGGCATATTGAAATTCATCTAGCACCACTGGCTTACCCGTAAAGCTGTCAATAAAGCCATGAGGGTCGCTTTGAGCCGATGCAAGTGCTGTCTGCTCATCCAGTGAGACATAGTGCATCCCCAGATCATTGGCAATTTTACGAGCCAATGTGGTTTTTCCTGCCTGCCTGGGGCCGGTCAGATATAGGATGCGGAATTCGTCTAGTAATTCTTTGAGTAAGGTTTCGCTATAGCGTGGATACATGGTTTCTCATTATTTATTTGACGATAAATATAGCATTTTCCGATTGAATAAACGACATCACGAAACCGTAAAGCGTTTTGGAAACGCTTTACGGTTTTTTACTGTTTTTGTACTGCACCCAATCGGGAAACGCTATAGCATAGTATAATACTAATATTTTCTAATAAAAAAACGAAATATAATATAATAAGTACTGAAGCACAAATTTTCAGGTATTTTGTACCCACCAAAGTCTGTATCGATCCCACCATCTTGCCTACCATCTCGGTGGGCAACAAAAAGACGTTACTCGGTGGGCAAAAAATAATACCCGAAAATTTATGGTTCAGTTTTTTATCGTTTCTTGGGAACGATAGGGGATGAATATTTCCAATCAAAAAGAATATAAACATGACCCGGTTTGACCAGATTGTCATATCGAAGCAAAAGAGCGTTTCTCAACGCCACCTAGATATGACGCGCTTTTTCAAGTTTTTGAATCACCGAACCATAAGTTATCAAACTCAAATTTTCAAACTCGTTTTAAAATGAACCAACCCCAAGTCTATAGATTGAATAATTGGAAAAATGTAAATATGTGAAAATACCAAGCTCCGCTACGCACTGCGAAGAACTCTAGTACACCATCACGGAAAAATTTACAGCCAGAAAATATTCCAAGTGGGCGTATACCTCGGCGGTTTTTATCACTTCATCCGAAGCTTTTTCACTGAAAATCGCTGTTTGAAGTCAAATCCACTCATGTGTTCTTCTTTATAAACATGAATATACCTATATGTTTTTTTGTCATTTTAACTATTTAAACCTCAAAAGTTCATTTCAATATGTTGATTACTTATGAACGTCAACGGTAAACATTCAAAAGCAGGTGCGTTGGAACAATAGAAAACAGCTTTGTCAGTAAACGCGGCTTCTATGTCCCACTTCGATTACCCATACTAGCAAGATATTGTCTGGTATTTCATAGATAATACGATAATCCCCAATCCTAACTCGGTAGGTATTTTCATAACCTTGTAGTTTTTTGACATCGTGTGGACGTGGGTGGGTTTCTAATGTCTCAAGCTTTTTGGTAATGCGAGTCTGCAAAGAGGGGGACAATTTTTTATTTTAATTTCTCGCTTGGCAGAGGATTTAATTTTCACTGTGTAAGTCATAATCCAAGCTCTTTTTTGAAATCAGTCAGCGAAATAGAATCCTCATCTTGACGTTCTTGTATCGTGGCTATATCAATACACTCTTCGATTTTCTCTATCAACTCAAGCTCTTCCATTGGAATTAGGGCGACAAATATTTTATCTTGATAGTTCAATGTCATACGTTCTTTGTGACGAGCGGCTTGTTCCAAAACTTTGGCGAAAGTTGGTTGTGGGTAAATCTCTTCTCTGGGTGTTTCTAATTGAATGGCATTCATGGTGAGTTATCCATTATCAGTGGGTTCAGTAGAAAAACAGTATCACCTACGCTGAGCAAAGATCGTGACGGGTAATGTCACAGTAAGCAGAACAATGTTGAAGTACCGGAACGAGAAAATGCGGTTTTTGGTGGGTATCGCATGGCTCTACCCACCTACGTTCTCTAATAATACGCCACGTATCAAAGTAGACTCCGTAAAACAGATGATTACGCGTTGGGCAAAGTTTGAACCCAGCCCGCAACGTTTCATATCATAACTTTGTGCTTTAGGGCTGTGATTGAGAGGTTTATGGGGATAACGCAGTTCTATTCATCCTGCGCTGGCTCGCTTTCCTTTTTAATCTTCCTCCTGAATTTCGAGAGATTTCTCACTCGCACCGCGATAACCACCTTCATCTGTCACTAATTTGAGCAAAGTATTACAATTTGGGCAATTAAAGGGTTCATCATCATTCCAGTCTTCAATTGTTACATAATGATCACAAGCAGGACAAGTCATAGTTCATCTCCTTGGTTTTATCAACTAGACAGATGGGCAACAAAATTGCCCACCACAAATAAATCTACATTTTACCCATTCTACGCTCCTTGTCGAGCTACCCATCCTACCTTTTCTAATTGAATAGCATTCATGGCAAATATTAACATTTCAGTCAACGTTTCATAAGCCTTGTGCAAAGTAAATAAAACTGCATAATGTATAAAAGCCCGAAAGCGATTGCCTTGGGGCTTTTTTGTCAGAAGTTATGATTTCGCTGTCGCTATCCTACACTCGCTTGATATTGTGAATTTTGGTTGAAATTCATAAATTTTCGTGTATTTTGAAATGGGGCTTACGCTGCGGATTGCCCCTACATGGCATTGCGTAGGGGCAATCCCCCGCGCAAGCCCTTTGCGCTAAAATATCTGTTTATTTGTGCTTCAGTACTTATCCCAAAGTCCCTATCGGCGTTGTCAACAAAATCCAGTTTGAATAATCAATAGTGACTCGAAAACGACGAAAACAATCAAGTCCAACTAAGGCATCAATCTGTGTACAGGACAAAAAAGTGTTAAAGCCGTGATGCTATCGCTTTTTTTGCGATAGTATCACTCAAAAAATAGCACTGATTATTACAATGATATTTTTGACTAAATAATAATTTGTGAATTTAATCCTTGGTTTTTATTCGCTAAAATTGACGGATAAGTCAGTCTATTAAGGATTTTGGCAGATAGAGAAGGGTGATACCGCAAAAGTGCAAAAGTGATACATACGCCACA
>QNER01000590.1 GCA_003646175.1 Candidatus Parabeggiatoa sp. nov. 1 | reverse complement strand
GTTCAAGCAAGAAAGGTTCCTCAAAGGCAAAAACACCGGGTTCGCAAAGGCGATAATTTGTGGGAAATTGCCAAACGTTATGGTACAACAGTGACTGCGTTGCGTCGGTTGAACGATCTCAAAGGAGGCGGGCATACTCTTTCTATTGGGCAACGGCTGGTAGTGCGAAATCATGCCCCGAGGTCAACGCAAAAAACACGCCATAAAAAGAGACACTCAAAAAATTCGGCTTATGTTCACAAGAACAAAACGCAAAAGCATAGAGTCCGTGAGGGTGAAAATTTGTGGACAATTGCCAAACGCTACGGCACCACGGTTTCTCTACTACGCGATTTGAATAATTTTAAGGGTAAGATATTGAAAATAGGTATTTTTTTAAAAGTGCCCTTCACTATTGCAACCTTGCAAAAATAATGACTGAATTGTTCATTAAAAATGGTTCATTAAGAATTGGGAATTGAGTAATTTTCCCAGAAAGAATCATGGGTGTGACTTCAATTTGATGTAACGTTTTTTTTTGTAGGCCACCCAGGTCCTTTTTTTGCCCACCATCTGAGGCTCAATTTGATGTCACGTATTTGATGTAACGTTTTTTTTTGTAGGCCACCCAGGTCCTTTTTTTGCCCACCATCTGAGGCTATTCGCTTTTATAAGTTTTTTTTGCCTAAAAAACGGATAAAAGCGAACCCATTTTTAAACAAATGAGTTTTGTAAGAGACTCACGGGACATTTTTTACAACACCACAGGAGAAAAATATGCGCGATACTCGCTGCGAAGAGCACAGCAGCTATGGCTTAGATAATCATGGCTTGTATAATTTGAATGATGCTTATTGGAATTTGAACACGCCAGCTTTGTATGAGCAGATTATCCGGCGCCGCGAAGGTATTATGTCCCATCTCGGCCCATTGGTACTTCGCACTGGACATCACACTGGGCGTTCGGCTAACGACAAATTTATTGTTGAAGAACCCAGCACCGAAAAGGAGATTTGGTGGGGCAAAATCAATCGGCCGTTTCCAGCCGACAAATTTGATGATCTTCATCGTCGCATGGATTTGCATCTGCAAGCCCAAGATGTCTATGTGCAAGACTGCTATGTGGGTTCGTCTCCCCAACATCGTTTGCCCATTCGCGTGATCAGTCAGTATGCGTGGCACAATCTATTTGCTCGCAATATGTTTTTGCAAGCAACCCCTGAGGAATTGGTCAAACATGTCCCTGAATTTACCGTGATTGATGCACCGAAATTTCATGCCAGTCCGTCTAGCGACGGGACGAACTCGGAAACCTTTATTATTGTTAACTTTGCCAAAAAGCTGGTTCTTATCGGTGGCACCAGTTATGGGGGCGAAATCAAAAAATCGATTTTCAGCGTGATGAATTATCTGATGCCGATGAAAGACGTGTTACCAATGCACTGTTCCGCTAATATCGGTACCGATGGTAATACCGCCCTGTTTTTTGGCTTAAGCGGTACCGGTAAAACGACACTCTCTGCCGATGCATCAAAAACCTTGATAGGCGATGATGAACATGGTTGGGATGAAGATGGCATTTTTAATTTTGAGGGCGGCTGCTATGCCAAGTTGATTAACCTGTCTCCAGAAGCGGAACCGGAAATTTTTGAAACCACCCGCCGCTTTGGTACGCTACTAGAAAATGTGGCGTTAGATGCCAGAACGCGCCGAGTTGATTTGATGGACGCAACATTTACGGAAAATACACGCGGCTCATATCCCATTTCTCATATTCCCAATGCAACGCGAACCGGCATGGGCGGACATCCGAAGAATATTATTTTCTTGTCTGCGGATGCTTTTGGGGTATTACCACCGTTGGCTAAATTGACTAAGGCACAGGCGATGTATCATTTTCTGTCGGGTTATACGGCCAAAGTGGCGGGCACGGAAAGAGGGGTGACTGAACCACAACCTAATTTCAGTACCTGCTACGGTGCGCCTTTTATGCCGAGGCATCCACAACGCTATGCCGAATTGCTTGGGAAAAAACTTGACACTCACGATGTTGAGGCATGGATCATCAATACCGGCTGGAGTGGCGGCCCCTACGGCGTTGGGGATCGGATTAAAATCCCTTACACTCGGGCAATGGTAAATGCGGTATTGGATGGTAAATTGAAGGATGTACCGCTGGAAAAAGAGCCTTTTTTTGGACTACAAGTGCCAAAACATTGTCCAGATGTGCCAGATGAAATATTGAACCCCCGCAATACTTGGTCGAATCCTGCGGACTATGATGCTCAGGCCCAAAAATTGGCCAAAATGTTTGCAGAAAACTTCAAGCAATATGCAGATCAAGCAACCCCGGACATTCTCGCGGCCGGGCCTTCAGCATAGTTAGAATCATCGGTGAGAAATTAAAAAACCTTCGAGGTTTGCCAAACCTCGAAGGTTTGTGCACAATGGGCGCATTAAAATGGGTTCCCAGGGCGCGGCCCTGGGCTTTAATAAAGCGCCCTTTCAGGGCTACGTAACGGATGCTATCCCTTTTCGGGATAGTATCCGTTAATTTTGAAAGAACACTCCAATCTCGATCTCCATACCACCCAACCAACCAGTGTGACATCAATTTGATGTATTGAATAGCCCACCTTAAACCTCAGAAAACCAACATTTCGAGGTTTGCCAAACCTTCAATAAATGGCTAACATTGAGTATTTTGTAGGGTGGGCAATGTCTTTTCTTGCCCACCTTAAACCTCAGCCTCGTAAAGCCAAACCGATACCAATTAGCCATCTTATCAACGTAACACCTCAACAACCAATTTATCCCACTTTTGTTTGAAAAAAGGTTAATTATGGCATTCACCGATTTTAAATCAGCCGATGAAGTTCAACAGGCCTACCAGATCCGACTGGTAGAAACAGATTTTTTGACAATATCACCACTCAAACCACCAGAACAATTCGTTTCTGAATATGAATTTGTTAAACAGAACTTTGATATATTTAGTTCTGAGGCTTCAAGATGTGAAAATGTCATTTACCCGGTTTTGCGTGAAGCGTGTAAAAAATACATTCACCAATACTCACTCTGGAGTCATAAGTCTATCTCCGCAGATGACATATTAGTTGGTACGCCCGATTATATGATTGCGAAACGCTCAGAACTGGGCAAAAATGTCTTAGGTTTTCCGCTCATTTTAGTCACTGAAGCCAAACAAAATGATTTTAACAAAGGCTGGGGGCAGTGTTTAGCAGAATTAGTTGCGGCACAACAGCTCAATCAAAATAAAGAAGAAACGGTTTATGGAATAGTGACTGACGCAGAAATGTGGCAATTCGGCAAACTTCAAAAGCAGTTATTTACCAAAAATGATTATAGGGCAACCATTGACAATTTAAATGAAGTCTTCGGGGCGGTTTGCTCTATCGTGGAACTCGCATCAAAACACTTATAGTTAATTTCACTTTACGGATGCTATCCCTTCTTAGGGATAGTATCCGTTAATTTTTAAAGGGTTAATTAGTGGAAAAATCATATTTAGAGATTGTGAGCTTTACCGATCCCTATTGCACTTGGTGCTGGGGCTCTGAACCGATCCTGCGGCAAATACAGGAAAACTACGGAGAACAGATTCGTATCCGTTTTGTGATGGGTGGGCTAGTGGCGGATATCCGTCAATTCAACGATCCCGGTGCCGGTATTGGGGGGGAACAGTGGTATAAGCAGGTGGCCGAACATTGGGCTGAGGCTTCCCGTCGTCACAAGATGCCGGTGGACGAGCAGGTATTTTTCGACATCAAAGACGATATTTTCTCTACCCATCCCGCCTGCATTGCCTTCGAGGCTGCTCAATTTCAGAGTGCCGTTCTGGGAAAACGCTACCTGCGTCGCCTTCGTGAAGGTGCAGCCGCCAACAGACAAGCTATCCAGCATTTTGAAGTTCAGGTGCAATTAGCAGAAGAAACCGGCTTAGATTGTGATCGTTTTACCAAGGATATCCAAAGCGGTGCAGCAGAAAAAGCTTTTCAGCAGGATCTTCAAGAATGCCGTCGTAGGGGAGTGCGAGGGTTTCCCAGTTTTCTGTTGCAGTACGCCGGGGAAGAGATACTCCTTCGTGGGTACACACCTTACCAGACTTTTGAACGTTGGTTTCAGGAATTATCCAATGATCAATTGAAACCAAAAAATATCCAAGCCGGATCATCGTCAGCGGTTTTTAATTTTATTTCTCGTTACGGAAATGTAGCACCAATAGAAGTCGCTTACGTCTATCATATGAATTTTGAAGACGCTCAGAAATTATTGAAAGAAATGGCTGAAAAAGGTTTGGTGTCCGAAAACCAGATTGGGAACAATGGGTTCCTTTATTCCTCGCCCCAAGCTTTGGAACAATGTGATCCTGAGACGGGCAGTTGCTCATTTTAGGTGAAAGGACCCAAGAATAGCCTTAAGCGAGCTTGGGGGACTTGAAAAAAAACCAACCAAAACAACCAGATTCTCATGAGTACCAGGTTCATTCGTTTCAGGCGAACCTGGTACGAAACCGGGCGTGATTGATCAGGAGCACTTCGCTCCCTTTGTACGAAAACCTTGGTTTTTATTAAAATGTGACTCATTTTGTAAGCCTCTTGGTAAATATATGCCTCAAACCGCATTGAAATACGAGATTGAAATCACCCATGCCGGCACCTTTTCAGGTTGGCGCACATCTCACTATTTTTGTAATTTCAGAACAACCGACTGATAGTTGACTACCGTTTTGCCATTAGTTCAGCTGACTTGGTACAAGGGCAACCGCCCAGGTCAAGTTCGCGCAGACACTTTATCTCAATCTCTTGTTGTCAACAATAACGTACTCACTCAAAAAAAAATCGTAGCCTGTTGCAATCAATATTTAACGACTTTCTGATTATAACTCGTTATTTTTTGTGAAAATAACTTGTATTCTAAAAATTTGACCCAAGATTGTATGACAAAACTTACGTCCGATATTGGGGATTCTCCAAAATCCGTTATAATAACGGATTCGGTTGATAATAAATTCAATATGACATTTCGTGATGCTATCGCTTTTTTGGCGATAGTATCACTTTTGCACTTTAAACGGTAGAGTCAGTTAATTTTTATTCGAACCTAACTATAGACATTTTCAAAGTTAACGGATACGATTCCATCGAGGTATAGCATCCGTGAAGTTGCAGAAAAAACTGGACATTTTTTTTTGTATGACATACTGATTATTAATCTTATGTTTTTGAACTCTGAATTTTCATATAATATTGAATAAGGTTGAACTATGCAAGATCCCACAAATCGTTCAGATAGAGATGCCGGGCATATTGAAATAAAAAATACCACATGTTACATGTGTGCTTGCCGTTGTGGTATTCGCGTGACGTTGCGCGATGGTGAAGTGCGTTATATCCAAGGTAATCCTAACCATCCCCTTAATAAAGGTGTCATTTGTGCT
>QNER01000589.1 GCA_003646175.1 Candidatus Parabeggiatoa sp. nov. 1 | reverse complement strand
AATCCAGTATCGCCCATCATTAATAAAATCCTCCAATGAATGACGGATAAGGGATTAGCACGAAAATGCTAATCCCTTTTTTTTTAAATGGAGCATTCCAATAAAGAATGGAACACTTTTTGCGTTAAATAATAACAAGACTGTTTATGTTGTCTATTTACCCAAAAATTGCGTGGGTTTCTCATTTAAAGAATTTGCGAGACAAACTTATTAAACCGTTAGGAATCCGATTTAAAAAAAATGCTATTTCCTTGACTATTAAAAAACGGTTAAATCACAATCAATAAATTATAAAATATAAAATTTACGCAAAAACTCTTCCGTTCTCTATTGGGAGCATTCATAAAAAATCCAATTCCCAATTCGCTTTTATCCGTTTTTTGGGCCCAAAAAACGGATAAAAGCCAACCCAATTCCCAAACCCTTCCCCAAAATCCATTACAATCATATTTATCTTATCTAACTCGACTCGCAAGTTTTTGGTAAAAACCTTGGGCGACAAAGTGTCGCCATGTAGTACTTATTAGGCTAAGTGATTGTTTTTACACAATAATTAACCTGTTATTTAAACTAACAATTGAAAAAATATTATAAATCAGTATGTTATAAAAAACTTGTTCATCAAGTCTAACACGAGAACATCATATGCAACGCCGTTATTTTATTGGTTTATTGGGGATTTTAGGAATAGGTGGATTGTCTGTTTATGGTTTAAACCGATTCAAAATATCCAAATATTGGCCTGATAATAGTCAATTTTTTAATGCCTGTTTCGATAGTCAGTTACCTGATGAATTGGCAAACCATGAGGTGGTATTGTCAGCTTTTAACGGAATTGACACAACCCAACTGTGGGATGGACACGTCCACTTACTGGGCTTAGGGGACACTGAGAGCGGTATTTGGATTAATCCTCGCTATTCAAATCCATTCAATATCAAGCATTATGCCCTGTTTCATTTTTACACTAATGCTTCATGTCCGTTGCCGGGTATGTCAGTGGACGAAGGGTTTGTAGCACGTTTAAACAGTTTGCGCTTGGGACGCGGATCACGTTTTGTCCTGCTTGCATTTGATTATAGTTATAACGAGCAGGGTGAGCGTTTACCGGATAAAACGGCTTTTCATATTCCTAACAGTTACGCAGCGCGTATTCACAAACAATTGCCTGACACGTTTGAATGGCTTGCTTCAATTCATCCCTATCGAAAAGATTGTGTCGAAGCCTTAGAAAAAGCGTTTATTGATGGAGCGCGGGGCGTAAAATGGTTGCCACCGGCGATGGGGATGGATCCGGCCTCAACACTGTGTGACCGTTTTTATAAGGCGATGGCCTATTGGGATATTCCGTTACTGTGTCATTGTGGCGATGAACATGCGGTCAGCGGTACTGATACCCAAGCTTACGGTAATCCATTGGCTTTACGGCGAGCTTTGGATCAGGGAGTAAAAGTCGTTATGGCCCATTGCGCGTCATCGGGTAGCAACCGTGACACGGATAAAGGCCAAAACGGTTCTTGGACCCGCAATTTTGATTTGTTTGCCCGTCTCATGGATGAGCCACGTTATGAGGGATTATTATTTGGTGATATTTCAGGCATGACACAGATTAACCGCGTTGGGCCGATCCTTGATACCGTGATTACCCGTAGCGATTGGCATTCGCGTTTGCTCTACGCATCAGATTATCCGCTACCAGGGGTAATGCCGCTGACTTCTTTAAAAATGTTCAAAGAAAAACAGTATATTACTGCTGAACAGGCTAAGATACTGGCGCAACTGCGTCAGCATAATCCCTTACTGTTTGATTTTGTACTTAAGCGCCTTGTGCAAGTGCAGGGGCAACATTTTGGCACGGCGGTTTTTCATACGCGCTCGCTATGGACGGGTGCAAAAGTCTTTAATAAACTTGACAAAAAGGCGTGACTTTTTGGGGATTGGGTTCGCGGCTAAAATTTTTTTTGCCCAAAAAACTTTAGCCGCGATTTGGGAGCTACGCAAAAGTCAATAGTTATTTAATAACCCATTTGTTGTTCTCCCCATTCTTAATCAACTATTCCCGAATCTACGCAAACGTTTTTGCTTCGCTGTCAACTGGGGCAAAGATCCCATTCCTAATTCCCTCCCTTTCATCCGTTACAATCAGGTTTTGTCCCCAGTAAAAACCTTAGAAGGAAGGCATAGCGAAGCAGTTTGGCGCGAAACTTTTCTAGGTAACTATTATTAACTCATGTTACGCACATTGCTTCGACGATGTCACAGTTTGTGCAATAAAGCGGAAAGTTCCATACCATGATGATATTTGGTGAAAGGGCAACCAATCGGGGCGCAGGGGGGCAACCACAAGGGGGGCAACCACAAGGGATTGCCCCTACATTGAGAGATTGTAGGGGCAATCCTTTATGGTTGCCCTTCTGGACTCATTTTGAAGCGTTGTGCGTAACATGAGTTATTAAGATTAAGACATCTTTGGTGTTTGGGATGTGTTATGATTAATTTTTTGAATATGGTCATAGTCTCGTTCACTTGTCTTTTCTATCCCCCTAACCTAACCCCTTACGGGGAAAGGGAAACTCACGCAATTGACTTCGCTATGACTAACGCCCTCTTTTGTCTGGTTTTTTTTAGAAATAAATAACTATGGCTGACCGACGTTTACAAGTTTTTCATACCGTGGCCCGTTTACTGAGCTTTACCAAAGCCGCCGATGCCTTACACATGACTCAGCCAGCTGTGACTTTTCAAGTCCGTCAATTGGAGGCCTATTTTAATACCCGTTTGTTTGATCGCACCCATAATAGCATTACGCTTACTGAGGTTGGTGAACGAGTTTATGAGTCTGCTACGACGATTTTTGAACAATACGCACTGATGGAAAAAACCGTCACGGAAATGACGGGTGATATTAACGGGGTATTGATGATTGGTGCCAGTACCACGATTGCCGAATATTTGTTACCAGTGTTGTTAGGCGATTTTAAAATCAAATATCCTGACGTGCATATACGTCTGAAAGTTTCCAACACTGAGGGAATTGTGTCGATGGTGGAAAACAATGTGATTGATCTTGGTGTAGTCGAAGCCCCAGTGAGCAATAAAAGTTTAGTGGTCAATTTATGTCGTATGGATCAATTGGTAGCTCTTGTACCGTGGGGACATCCGTTAGCACAACGCAAGGATGTTTCTGTTAAAAAATTGGTCACTTATCCCTACATTTCCCGCGAAGAAGGTTCCGGTACCCGTGATGTGATTACCGAGTACTTCAATCAGGCGGGGCTATCATTTGATGATTTGAATGTGGTAATGGAATTGGGTAGTATAGAAGCTATAAAAGGGGCTGTGGCTTCCGGCATGGGCGTGTCGATTTTATCGCGTGCCGCGATTCAGAAAGATTTGCAATTAGGCATGCTTAAAGAAATAGAACTTAATCCGCCGTTAGAACGTCCGTTTTCTTTTGTTTATCAAAATCAAAAGTTCCGCTTACAGGCGATAGAAGAATTATTAAAATTTCTACACAATTATTGTGATACTGTTACTGATGATCAATCATAATATGACTACTTCAGGACTAAAACGCCTACAACGTATTTTTAAGCAATTACCGCCTGAACAACAACAAACGTTATTAGCGTTTGCAGAGTTTTTACAGACTCGTATTGCTTCAAAGCCACCCCCCCCGGCAAAACCCCAACACTTGCCACGCCCACCCAACGAATCGGTTGTTGCCGCTATCAAGCGTCTCGCACAGAGCTATCCCATGCTTGACAAAGCAACAATGCTTGATGAAACTTCTCGTCTGATGACTGAACATATTTTGCAGGGGCGTGAAAGAGTTGAAGTGATTGATGAACTTGAAGCGGTGTTTTTGCGACATTACGAAAAATTTACCTGTGAGAAGAACTTATGATTAAAGTTATAAAAATTTGGTTTCACCGCTATTTTTCCGATCCACAGGCGGTGTTTTTAGCCATATTGTTGCTGGCAATCTTCACCGTCTTGATGACGATGAGCGAACTGCTGGCACCCGTGCTGGTAAGTCTGGTGATTGCCTATCTGCTAGAAGGTTTGGTTAAAGGCTTGCAACGGCGACAGTTTCCGCGTACCATCGCGGTTTTTTTGGTCTATTTGGCATTTATCGTGTTGTATTTTGCTTTCGTGATGCTGCTACCTTGGCTATCGCTTCAGTTAGATGAACTGATTGCAGGATTACCCGCTTACATTAAAGAAGGCAGCAAATCATTAAGCACACTGCCTGAAAAATTTGACTTTCTCTCAAAAAATCAAATTAATGGCATCATTGACTTGGCAGGCTCAAAGGCGACGGATATAAGCCAAACCATCTTGTCCTATTCATTGGCTTCCATTCCGGTTGTGATTATCTTCGTGGTGTATTCGATTTTAGTGCCGTTGTTGGTGTTTTTTTTCCTCAAAGACAAACAACAGATTTTCAATTGGTTTGCGGGGTTTTTACCGACAGAACACTCGGTTGTCAAGCGAATTTGGGTAGAAATGGATGCCCAAATGGGCAATTACGTGCGCGGCAAAGTGTATGAGATTTTTTTGGTTGGTTCTTTCACTTATTTTGTTTTTGCCTATTTAGATTTGAAGTATGCTTCACTCTTGGCGGTGCTTGTTGGGCTATCAGTCATTATTCCTTATGTTGGTGCTGTGGTTGTTACATTTCCCGTCGTTATTGTGGCTTATTTTCAATGGGGCGTAGGGGCAGATTTTTTTTGGGTGGTGGGTGCCTATTTTGTTGTCCAAGCCCTTGATGGTAACTTCTTAGTGCCATTGTTATTTTCTGAAGCGGTGAATCTACATCCCGTCGCTATTATTATGGCTGTGTTAGTCTTTGGCGGATTTTGGGGCATTTGGGGTGTATTTTTTGCCATTCCATTAGCAACGTTGGTCAAAGCTTTACTGTTGGCTTGGCCACGCACGCCAGTTGAAGAAGGAAGTTAGTTATTTTCAGTTTTTAGTGATAAACGTAGCGAAGGCTGCTTGGGGATGGGCAGAAGGGTAATAGGGTAATAGGTAATAAATATCTTTTTCAGAACATTTCAGGCTGCGAATAGCGTGAGCCGTAAGCTAGTGCAAGATCGCGCAAGGATCCAGACCACCCCGCCAACAGCCAACGGCTAAAGCAGTTGTCTGAAAGCGAAAGTACGTATCAGGGCACTACAAAAGAGGGTTAGTCGGCTTTAGCCTTTTTCGCTTTTAGACAACTGCTTTCGCGCCAAATTTTTTGCGCGCAAAAAATTTGGCGCGAAAAGCTGTTGGCTGGAGGTGGTATGGGAACTTCCGCTTTACTGTACTAGGGTGTTAAATTTGAACTGATTTTGCTCCGAATCAGGATTCAGACAAGAAAAGAGTGAAATTTTTTTACTCCAATTGCATAAAATTTCACACCCCAGCCGTAAGCGTACTACAGCAAATATTTTT
>QNER01000588.1 GCA_003646175.1 Candidatus Parabeggiatoa sp. nov. 1 | reverse complement strand
GACGATGGTGGGCAACAAAAAGACGTTGCCCACCCTACGAACTGAAAGGGCGCTTTATTAAAGCCCAGGGCAACGCCCTGGGAACAATCATAAACACCTGGGGCGTTGCCCCAGGCTATAATAATTCGCCCCGCTGCACCTGGGGCGTTGCCCCAGGCTATAATAATTCGCACACTTCGGTGCTGAGTAGTTACAATAATTCGTTTATTTCGGAAAGAAGTTGTGCTCAACTAAACGTTGTACTCAACTAAATTTTAACCAATGTCACATTGAATCAATCATCACGCCATTTTTTCGTACAAGGTTCGCCTGAAACGAATGATTAATATGAGAAAAACATGACAAAACGCTATCAAGCAAAACAACGCTTTATTTTATTATGGCTTTTATTAGGTTTGCAAATCTTGGGGGGAACTTATGTCCAAGCCACAGAACAATCAACAACTAACTCCCCCTTTGTCTTTGAACCGGTTAAACCGGGACTTGAAACCCGTGATCAGATCACACTCACCGTGTCTGGCGCCCAGGGTGAGATCAGATGGCAAGCGTTAAAAGGTGAAATTCGTGGTTCGGGCAATCAAGTGACTTATATTGCGCCAGGCACGCCAGATTCTGAAACCGTCACAGTCACCGATGCGGCTGGCAATACCGACACATTGACGTTTGAAGTGGGCGGATTTATTGATCTTCAATTAGTTCATGTCCTCTTTCTATTGATAGTTGGCTTTATCGGCGGTTTAGTCAGCGGTTTTGCAGGCGCAAGCGGCGCATTCATCTTGACACCGGCGATGATGAGTATGGGCGTTCCCGCGATTATGGCGATTGCCAGTAACATGTGCCATAAATTTCCCGAAGCCCTCGTCAGTGCGGTGAAACGTACTAAATCTGGACAAGTGGATATCAAACTTGGCCTTGTCTTAGGTATTTCGGCCATCGTCGGGGTACTGTGTGGTGCGTTGATACAAACCCAAATCAAAGACGCATTTGGAAATGTCGGCTCAAACCTTTATGTCTCCGTGGCATTTGTAGTATTACTGGTTATTGTGGGTGGTTATGCACTCCGTGATGCTTGGAAAATGTACAAATCGGGTAACCAAGACAACGCATTTAAGGTTTCCGATTTAGCACGCTGGGTACAATCCGTCCATATTCCGGGAACAATGATGTACTTTCCTAGCCTCGGTACCAAAGTGTCGGTACTGTTTACCATTCCGGTTGGCTTTGCCACTGGCGTGTTGGGGGCTACTACTGCGGTAGGTGGATTTATCGCTGTGCCCGCTATGATGTATGTGTTGGGTGCGCTTGGTTTAATGGCTTCGACAACCCAATTAGTCATAGCATTTTTCGTCGGCATCAGCGGTACCATTGTCTATGCCTTAGACGGTTTTGTCGATATTCGTTTAGCAATGATTATCCTTGCCGGCTCATTTTTCGGGCTCCAATTAGGGGCAATCGGCACGACTTATGTCAAAGACTACATGATCAAGATCGTCATGGGTGTCATTATGATCTTCATCTTATTGAGTCTTAGCCTCAAAATACCGGTTTATCTGTCCGATATGGGCACTATCGACAGATTGAACGACGGGACTCTGAATCTATTGGAACGTACCAGTTTTGCCATGTTGGTACTGGCTTTAACAACTGGTGCTGTCATGATTTTTTATGGCGTTGTTGGTGGATACTTGAAATACACCAAACGACAAAAAGCCTTGGAAGAGATAGAAATCGCAACCGAGCCGGGAAAATCGGTATTGGTGGCTGATGATATTTATCCCACTTCCGCAACCCAATTGTCACCGATTGGACGCTTTGAAAAGATTATGGTGGTGACTGATGGCTCAGATATGAACGCGGGTGCGGTTCGTGAATCTCTCAGATTCGCGCAAAGAACGGGGGGTCGTCTGTCTGCAATGTCGGTGATTGTGACGAATCATGAACATGATTCTTTGGCAAGGCAACTGATTGAAAAAGAAACGAATGATGCCCTCGCACACCTAGAAACAGTTAGAACCAGTGCCAGCAATGCCGGTGTGGAATGTGATATCAGCGTGCGTCATGGCATAGAAATTGATCAAGAAATCGTGGACGAAGCCGAACAAAATCAGATAGATGTGATTGTCATGGGCAGCCGAGGCTTAACCGGGCTGATGCGGCTAATGATGGGTAGTAACACAGCCAAGGTGATTGGGCACGCCCAGTGTAGCGTGTTGATTGTGCCAAAAGACGCGCAAATAGAAGGCAAGAAGATTATGGTGGCGATTGACGGATCGCGTTATAGCGATGTGGCTGCGGGTGCCGCAATTAGCGTCGCGAAACACCTCCATGCGCCGGTATTGGTGGTTGCTGTGGTTTATTCAGATCATAAAGAAAGTCGCTACATGGAAGCCGTAGAAGCGATTAAGCGAGTGGAAGCCTTTATGAGCAAAGAAGGCATCACCGTCGAAGGGCAAGTACTCAGTGGTAGGCCGGCCGAAGCTATTTTAGAAGTTGCCAAAGCAAAGGGCGTTGATTTGATTGTGGTGGGCAGCCATGGACGAACTGGGCTGGATAAAATGCTGATGGGCAGTGTTTCGGAGCGCGTGATTGGTTATGCTGATTGTGCCATTTTGGTGGTTAAGGCATAAAGGAGAAAGGGGAAAGGGGAAAGGAAGTTGAATAGGGGAGTATTCCCATTTCAACAAAACTGTGAAACCCCGAAGGAATTGCCAACCATGAGGGGGTGAATGTGAATTCGATGCGAAAGTTTTTCTAGAAAAACTTGAACCTCGAAAACATATCACCCACATTTTAGGATTACCAATAATCTTCATGCAGCGGCAAATTCCGTATAAGGACGGATTGAAGGATAATGAAAGCCTAGCACGATATGCTCTTTCGGTACACCGGCTTCTAGCAAATCCGTGGCGATACCTTCTTCGGTATCATCGTTTTGAATCCATATTTTATTATTAATGATTTCTATATGGATTGGGGCGTGATGAAGATATTTATTGCCCTGCCAGCCCATTTTGAGCAACAAATAACTTTTTTGTGACTCATCAAATAAAGTGTGTAAGTTCACACCACCTTGCCAATAATAGGCCACGTAATCTCGTAAGATTTTTTTAATCGTTTCACAGTAGTCTAATCGGGTATCCATTGGGTAATCACCTCACTTTCTTCATCAAAGACAATTAACCGTACAAAATTGTCCTCTAAAAAGAGTTGACCTATTCACAAGCCGTGACGGATAGCATCCCATCGAGCGGGATACTATCCGTGAAACTTATTCTTCACATCTATAGGTACAAAAGGCGGTTGAGCTTGAGTTTACGAATAATGCGAAAATACAGGGTGTATTGTCCAATGGCTTGTTCTAAATCTTTCACCCCTTCGCTGCCAATAAAACTTTTTATTTCAACGATAATCTTTCGTAAACCATTGTCAGCACCAATGATTGGTTCTGCGCCTAAATCCGCAAATACATCCTTTTGACCAATACTGAAGGTAAACTGATCATGTGTGATTGTCCAACCGTCCTTAATTAAAGCACGTTTAACAGTGTCATGGTAAATGTCTTTTCTTGCCATCGTCTTTGAGACAGTCAAAATGAGTGAAAAATTGTAGTTGCCCAGAAAAGTTTTGTTCGTGTCAAATCTTTGAACGTAGGTGTTAAAAGCGAAAACAGCCATTGAGTCAAGTTCCAATGCGCCTGCGTGATAACCAATAAAACCAATCACGCGCTGCGTCGATGCTTTGACAAAATCACTGCCTGTTGGACAGAATACTTCATATCGGCAAAGCGTGGGGTGGGTTTGGTTTTTTAGGGCGAGAAAGAGGGGGAGAGGGTGGATAGAACTTTTGTTACATCCACTTCACCTTTGGAAAGTTGATGGGATAGAGAGGTGGTGGGTTACACTCTACACGCCACCAATCAACCCTACGTTCGCTTAAACAATGTCTCTCATTCTTACCTTTTTGACAGTAATAACCACAAACTTGCCATAGAGTAAATCGCCAGCGGTAGAAAGTACTTTAATCAAAGAAGATGTTATGTCAACAAAATCTTGAGTTTTATACCTTAAAAAGATAACGCCATTCGCTTTTTCTCTATGAGCAAATATCCACTCTCCAAAATCACTGTCTTCTGTTAAAACAATCGCATTATAGTGTATTGAGAGTTCTAAAACTTCCTTGTCTGAAATACTTGGATGTTTTTCTAAAACTGAAATCACTTCAAATCCGTTGTGCCTCAATTCTTTGACTATCTTATGGTTGACGCTTTCATCAGCCAAAATGGGAAACTTCAATCATTTGCTCCTTTGAAATGACATCAGCGGCATAAGACAAAACCGCTAATACATCTTCTTGAGTTAAACGGGGATAACATTCGAGGAGTTCTTTTAAGTTCATGCCTTCAGATAATTTTTTGAGAACCAACTCAACCGTTATCCTCGTTCCTTTGATAATGGGTTTACCCAACATCACATTAGCATCAGACGTTATTTTTCCATAATAATCCACGAGTTACCTCCATAAGCAACGCATCATCAACAGAATTGGGGGGTAAAACTTGATTGAGCAAGCATCAACCAATTCTCCCGATAATGGTACGCTAAAATTGCTCAATTAACGCTTTTCTGATGTGAATAAGAGTAATGGTTTTTTACTATGACATCAACCCCTTCATTGGTGCGAGAGGGCAACAAGAAAACAACTGCCTTTTGAACAGAATACTTCATAATCGGCAAAGCGTGGTGGTGGGTTTGGTTTTATAGGGCGAGTTAGATGTAGGGTGGATAGAACTTTTGTTACATCCACCCCACCCTTGGAAAGTTGATGGGATAGAGAGGTGGTGGGTACAGCAAAGCTCGCACCCTACGCGCCATCTAGCCGGTACTCGCTCTGATAAGTAACTCTTCTGTCAAAAGAACTTGAAACGCTTCTTTACTCATAATACCCCTTTTATCAAGAATATTGTATATCGTGCGATAATTCATTAGCGCGACATTTTTATGATGAAGTAAGATGGGTAAAGGAAATAGGAGTCCAAACTTTAGTTTGGAAAAGAGAGCCAAGATAAATCTGGGACTCCTTAAAACTTCAAGTTTTCCCATTTTTTTATGGAATACTATAATTGGATGCAGCGCAAAATCTAGGCTTTTTGTAAGCTTTTACAGGCTGCAACAAAAAGACGTTGCCCACTGAAATGACTTACTTCGATATTAAATTAAATTTTTTAGCTTATTATTAAGCGAATGGCAAGTTACTGTCCTTTCGCTTATTTTTTCGTATGCCATAAATTAAATCAAGTTGTCACAGGTTTTGGGAGAGTTGAAGAGTCGCTACTGCCATTTCAGTTACTTTTATCTGTGGTTTCAATTGGTTATTAAAAACCACCATGCTTTGCTGCGCGTTTTCATCAAATCGCTTAATGTGTGCGCCTGCGGCCGACACACTGTACAG
>QNER01000587.1 GCA_003646175.1 Candidatus Parabeggiatoa sp. nov. 1 | reverse complement strand
GGGGGCCGGCAATGTGTTTTCTTGCCCACCTTAAACCTTAATATTGTAGGGTGGGCAATGTGTTTTCTTGCCCACCTTAAACCTTAATATTGTAGGGTGGGCAATGTGTTTTCTTGCCCACCTTAAACCTTAATATTGTAGTGTTTTGGTGGGCAACAAAAAAACCGTTGCCCACCCTACATGGCTTGCTTGTCCACCATTTCGGTCCATGAAAATAGGCAACACGTTTAAGCCATCAATCAGCTTAAAATCAACAGCCTAGCTTTAAGGGAAAATCTCTCACCTGTGCGGTTAAACACCACACAAATCGCAATATTTTACCGTTAAAGGAGAAAACTATGGCAATACAACCATTTACTTTTTATATGCGTCACAGCATATTACTACTGTTCTGGCTGCTCTGGATATCAGCGGCGCAGGCAGAATTGGTGTTTACGCCGCAAGCACCCATCGTTGAAGTCGATAAACAGATTACCTTGTCCGTGTCTGGTACAAGCGGCGAGATAACATGGTCACCGTCACCTCAAGGCGGACAGATTCAAGGCAAGGGCAATCAGGTGACTTATATCGCGCCGAGTCTGGCGGGCTTCTACGTGCTAACCGTCTTTGATAGTAAGGGCAATGTCGGCGTAGTTAAGATCACGGTGACACTCGCTGAAACCATTTCGTTGGAGAATGCCAATTGGGAGGTGTTTACCAATCGAAGTTATATTCGCGCATTAGTGTTATCCGAAGAGGGACAAACGCTGTGGGTTGCAACCGCTGGGGGACTTGAACAACGCGAGGCTCAAACCGGCGAACTCAAGAAAGTCTTGACGAATTTGGATGGCTTGCCAAGCAATTCCGTCAATTCTTTCGTGACTGATGAAAACGGTGGTTTGTGGATAGGAACGGCCGGCGGCCTCTATCACCGTTATGCCCAAGGCACTGGGGAAGTCTTTAACAAAGGCAATTCGGGGCTGCCAAACAATCATGTCAGTTCCGTTATCAAAGATGGTCAGGGTGGCCTCTGGGTCGGTGCTAACGAGGCTGGTTTCGGTTTAGCCCACCGTCATGCCGACGGTACTTGGGAAGTCTTTAACAAAGACAATTCAGGTATGCCAAGCAATAACGTCAGTTTCCTGATGACCGATGTTCAGGGTGGAGTCTGGGTAGGAACGGGCAAATTTCCCGGCCACGGTTTGGCCCACCGTCGTGCAGACGGCAGTTGGGAGCTATTTAACCAAAACAATTCAAAACTGCCAAACAATGGGATCGTCTCTCTTCTCAAAGACGGCCATGGTGGGCTTTGGATAGGCACTTGGTATGGTGGCTTAGCCCATCGTCATGCTGACGGCAACTGGGAAATATTTAACCAAGACAACTCAGGGTTGCCAGATAAATCGGTAACGAGCCTCCTTGACGACGGCCGTGGCGGCCTCTGGGTGGGCACTGGTGAAGGCGGTTTAGCCCACCGTCATGCTGACGGCCGTTGGGACGTTTTTAATCAAGAAAATTCGGATATACCTCATAATCAGATCAATTCCATCCTCGCTGACGGCCTTGGTGGCCTTTGGATAGGAACGGGTAACTTTGAAGCGGGTAGCGGCGTGATTCACTACCATGCTGACGGCACTTGGGAGGTTTTCAAACAAACGCATGCGGGGCTACCAGATAATGATGTCACTACCATTCTCACTGACGCGCTTGGTGATATATGGGTAGGAACTTATAACGGCGGCTTAGCTCACCTGACTGCCAACGGTGCTTGGGAATTATTTGATAAAAATACCGGGTTGCCCTCCAATCAGGTGAATTCTCTTATCAGCGATGGATTTGGTGGACTCTGGATAGGCACGAATGAAGGCTTAGCTCGCCGTCATGCCGACGGCCGTTGGGAAATTTTTAACCCCGGCAATTCTGGGTTACCTGATACTGACATTTATTCCCTGTTCGCAGACGACACTGGTCTCTGGGTAGGCACCAAAGGCGGATTGGCTCACCAGAATCCTGATGGTACTTGGGAAAATTTGGGTTTGCCATCTGTGGGTGTTTATTCTCTTATCACAGATGCCCAAAAGGGTGTTTGGATGGCTGTGGACGACGGTTTGGTCCACCTGAATGCTGATCGCACGTTGGAACCCTTTAACAAAGACAATTCGGGGCTGCCAGATAATTGGGTCACTTTCCTGCTTGATGATGGCCTGGGTGGTATATGGATAGGCACCAAGGAAAGTGGCTTAGCCCGCCGAAAGACCAACGGCACTTGGGAGGTTTTTAACACCAGCAATTCTGAGTTGCCCTCTAATCGGGTCAATACCATTATCAAAGATGACCAAGGTGGCATCTGGGTAGGAACTGATCAGGGCTTAGCCCACCGTAATCCCAACAGTGCATGGGTTATTTTCAATAACAGCAATGCTGGGGCACCTGCCAATTGGGTCAACACGCTTCTCTCTGACAACCATGGCGGAATATGGGTTGGAACCAGTTTGGAAGGCGGTTTGGGCGGTTTAAGCCACCTGACTTTCGGTCAAAAATCGGCACTTTGTACTCAGGTCAATACGACTGAAGAATGCAATGCCCTGCTCAATGACAAACGTGCCGCTATTATCATTCATCCTCGCGGTCAAGGGAGAGGTTACAACCAAGCCTTTTCTATTGAATTTATGGCAACCCACGCTTATCGCACCTTACAAGCGCGTGGCTATGACAACGATGAAATCTACTTTCTGTCCTACAAACCCGATGTCGATATCAACGGCGACGGCATGGTTGATCGTAACGTGGTTGACGGCCCGATCACCGCTTTTGATCTCGTTGGTGGCACGTCTCCCCGTGACTTGACTCGTGCTGACGTTCTAAAATCCTTTGATTGGGCTAAACAACAGGGTAAACTGGGACATCCTCTGCTGCTCATTTTTGTCGATCACGCCCTGACTGGCAAATTGCGCCTAGATCCCTTTAATGAAATACTGACCGCCCAAGACTTAGGGAATATGCTCACTGACTACCAACAAGCGACTGATAATCAAGTCGCTGTGGTGCTTGAAGCTTGCCACACAGGCAGCTTGGTGAGTGGACTGGCAGGCCCCAATCGGGTCATTATCAGCAGTACCGCTGAGGATTTGGCCTACTACGACAATCTTGGTACGTTCTCGTTCAGCAAATTCTTTTTTGACAATTTGCGGCGGGGTGATAACTTTTTCAATGCGTTTCAAACTGTTAAAGATAAACTGCCTACCTACGGGCATCCCTTTAATCAACAAGTACCGCAATTGGATGACGACGGCGATGGACAAGCCAATAGCAGTCGTGATGGTCGTCTGGCGAGAAAGATATGTCTTAATGGCTGCTTTGGTGCGTTGTCCGGTGAAATCACCTTAGAAGCTGAAACTGTGCCAAGTACCGTGACAGTAGGACAAACCGTTTCTATCGCGGTTCGTGCTGGGATTACGGAAGGGAGCATTAAACGAGTTTGGGCCTTAGTGATCACCCCAGAAGCTGCCAAGCAGCGCAGCGAGGAAGGCTTCTCTTTGATACCTACGCCCGTGGTAAAACTCCACACCGCTGACAATCATCGTGTCCGTTGGCAGGGTTCATTCAGTGGTTTCCGCTACAAGGGCGAGTATGTGGTGACCTTTATGGCCGAGGACGATGAAGGCTTTATCACTGCTGCACAGCCGGTCGTTATGACGTTACCGGAAGGCCCCGAAGCACCAGCCGTTGCCGCTATCGCACAAACTGCCTACCACGATGGGGATATGTTTAAAGTGAAGTTGCCACCATTGCCCAACGGACAAGTGCAATATGTTGGCGTTGCTTTACCGGATGGCACTATTTTTGTGTTAGCCGACTTAAATGGCTTTACGCCGTTTGATGGTGCCAATCTGCCAGTCTGGCAAGGCAGTGAAGTGGCGATTGAAGTCCCGATCAGTGCGGGTATTCCAAGAGGCGAATATACGATTTACCTGTTGCGTGTGCCGGTTGGCCTTGAACAACCAATAGCACATCCTGAACAGTGGGTGTTGGGTGTAAATACATTTAAAGTAGAGTAGTCTTTTCTCATTCGTTTCAGGCGAACCTTGTACAGAGTCTCATTCGTTTCAGGCGAACCTTGTACAGAGTTTCAGGAGTACAAGGCGAACCTTGTACGAAAACACGACTTTATTTAATTTCACTCAGGAGTACAAGGCGAACCTTGTACGAAAAAACCACGAAAATTCTCTCGTGCAAGGTTCGCCTTGCACGCCTAACTCCTCACTAAAAACCTCATAAACAATACTCATGCGCGAATATAAATACTTGTTAGATAGCGGCCCCCCTCGGTTTAGCCATTTGATTTTGTGGATGACGGTGTTATTTTTTATCACAGCCGGTTTTTGGGCACATTACTCTACCCTTGATGAAGTCACTCGTGGTAATGGTAAAGTCATTCCTTCTCGTCATGTGCAAGTGGTGCAAAATCTTGAAGGGGGGATTGTCTCAGAAATTTTAGTCAAAGAGGGAGATATTGTTGAACAAAGTCAAGTGTTATTGCGTATTGATGATACACGCTTTGCCGCTTCCATGCGTGAAAGCCAAGTCACGTCTTCAGCGATGGAGGCCAAAATTGCTCGCTTAACAGCGGAAGCTCGGGGCCGATCATTTAGGTTACCCCGAAAATTAACAAAATCTAAAAGAGAATTGTTCATCAATGAACGTACCTTGACACAGTCACGGCAAAAAGAATTACAAGCGAGTATTAATGTTTTAAACCAGCAAAAAAATCAAAGCAAACATGAAATCAACAAGTTAAAATCAAAACAAAGACAGATGCAACACAGTTATGATCTGGCTCAAAGAGAACTCACAATTACCGAGCCGTTGGTCAAAAAGGGGGTGATGTCAGAAGTTGAATTGTTGCGTTTGCAACGTGATGCCAGTGCTATCATGACAGAATTAGAGAATGCCCGTCTCAGTATCCCGCGTGCAAAGGCTGCAATTGCCGAGGCGGATCGCAAAATTGAAGAACTTAAAATCGGTTTTCGCACCCGTGCGTTAACTGAACTCAATGACATTAAAGCGGAATTATCACGTATTTCAGAATCCAAACAAGCACTTGAAGATCGTGTTACGCGCACCGCGGTGCGTTCTCCGGTTAAAGGCACTGTCAAACAAGTCAAAGTCACCACCATCGGCGGCGTGATTCAACCGGGCATGGATTTGATAGAAATTGTGCCGTTAGAAGATACCCTGCTGATTGAAGCAGAAATTCGCCCCTCTGATATTGCGTTTTTACATCCTGGGCAAGAAGCCAGAGTCAAATTCACGGCTTATGATTTCTCTATTTTTGGAGGATTAAAAGCGTCTCTTGAACATATTAGTGCGGATACCATTATTAATGAGCGTGGCGAACCATTTTTCCAGATTCGACTACGCACCGAACATTCACAGTTAGGGACAAAAGAAAAACCTTTACCGATTATCGCGGG
>QNER01000586.1 GCA_003646175.1 Candidatus Parabeggiatoa sp. nov. 1 | reverse complement strand
TCGTTTTTTTCGCAAATTCGTTGTACTTACATATAAACTGATAGGTGCTAAGAACCTGTTCACATTATCACCCTTTTCAAGGGAACAAAGTATATGCTGGAAGTACAACTTCTTTACGGATTTTACGGATTGATTTTTTGAGGCGGATGTGGCTCAATCTCTTATTTTATTTTCACCTTTTTCAAAAAAACCAAATATAAATTATCAAAACAATATACTAACCTTGGCATTTGTGCAAATATTTTTTCCTGTCCCCCTTATGTTTCCATACCCAGATGACGCGCTGGTGTTTCCGTTATGCATATTCTAAATAGCATATTTATAAGTACAACAGATTTACTTCGAGGGCGGATTTTTTCATTTAAATAAATTGTTCGAGGTTAAAATCAGCCATTGTACTGAAATAATCCCTTTTTTCATTTTCACCTTTTTCAAAGGAACGAAGTTCAGAAAAAATAGGGCCTAAAAAATATTCAAGGTGGTTTGTTAAATCTTGAAGGTTTTGTCAAGAGGTTCAAGCTTTTTTGAATAAGCTTTTTTGAATAAGGAACGCGCATAAAATGAAACGTAAGGGTAATCACAAGGATTACCCCTATAAAATATAGATTAATGTAGGGCAATCCTTTATGGTTGCCCTAATTGTTTTATGCACGTTCCTAAGTATATAGACTTCGCTCCCTTGAAAAGGGTGAAAATGAAATAAGAGATTAAGCCACATCCTAAAAAAAATCCGTCAAATCCAGAAAGAAGCTGTACTTCCAATAGACTTACTTCGCTTCCTTAAAAAAGATAAAAATAAAATAAGAGGTTATGGTTTACAAAGTTCGTTTTTCTGCCACATCCGTGTTAACAAAATCAATCCGTAAAATTCGTAAATTCGTTGTACTTCCAATGTACCATCACAAACAAAATTTGGGCCACTTTAACCTGGATAAATACCCGACAAATGAATAGTAAAACACTTTATCTCCGCCTATTACGCTATGTGATTCCCTATTGGTCTGTTTTTGCGTTAGCGATTGTGGCAATTATTGTCATGGCGATCACTGATCCCATATTAGCGGCTTTGATTCAACCCTTGCTAGATGGCGGCTTTGTTGAAAAAGATCCAATGATGATGATGCTAATACCGATTTTTTTAATCCTATTGTTTTTTATCAAAGGGTTAGCGACGTTACTGAGTACGGTGGGGATAACTTGGGTGGCATCGCGTTTGGTGATGGATTTACGGGAAGCCATGTTTGGCAAAATTTTAACCTTGCCAACAAGTGAGTTTGATCAAACCTCATCAGGCGTGTTGCTGTCTAAAGTGACTTATGATGTTAGCCGTGTTATGTCAGCGGCGACTGATGTGCTAGTGATTTTGGTGCGCGACAGTTTGGCAGTGCTAGGTTTGCTGGCGTGGATGTTTTATCTGAATTGGATGCTGTCTTTGATTGTGTTTTCCACCGTACCGGTGATTATTGTGATTATTCGGGTTGTCAGTAAACGGCTACGCGGGATGAATACTTCCATACAAGACGCGATGGGGGATATGACGCGGGTACTTGAAGAGGCGATAGGTGGGCATAAATTGGTTAAAGTGTTTGGGGGACATCATTATGAACACAATCGTTTTCGAGCAGCCAGTAATCAGGTGCGACAATTAGAAGTTAAAACACAAATGACTTCTGGGCTAAGTGTTTTTATGGTGCAAATACTCATCGCGTTGGCTTTGGGAGTCATTATTTATATTGCAGCCCGACTCTCCGCTACGGATAATATCACTGTGGGCGGATTTGTATCGCTATTTACGGCAATGGGTATGCTGTTTGCGCCTCTCAAACGTTTGACTAAAGTCAATGACAAATTACAACAAGGACTCGCAGCGGCGCAAAGTGTCTTTGATTTGATAGACAAAGCGTCAGAAATAGACAATGCCAATGATTTCACAAAGCCGCCCGCAATGAACCAAATAACCCCAAGTCCCGTTGGAGCACTCCCGTTGGCGCGTTTCCCTTCCCCCTGTCGTTTATCGGGCAAACTCACTTTTCAGCATATACATTTTGCCTACGATGAACAAACCACGCCTGCTCTACAAGAGATTTCCCTAACCATTCTGCCCGGTGAAACCATTGCTCTTGTTGGTGCGTCGGGAAGCGGTAAAACCACTTTAGCGAATTTGCTGCCGCGCTTTTACACCGTCACTGATGGGCACCTATTGATAGATGATCTCAATATCAATGAATTACCGTTAGAAATGCTCCGTACTAATATTGCCCTGGTTAGTCAAGAGGTTGTCTTGTTTAACGATACGGTTGCAGCTAATATTGCTTATGGTGCGATGGCAGACGCGCCGCAGGAAAAAATTATTGCCGCGGCTCAATCCGCTTATGCCATGGAATTTATTGAACAAATGCCAGAGGGGTTGGAGACGGTGATTGGTGAGAGAGGGGTTAAATTATCAGGGGGGCAACGTCAACGCCTCGCCATTGCCCGCGCTTTATTAAAAGACGCACCGATTCTGATTTTTGATGAAGCTACCTCGGCGTTGGATACAGAATCAGAACATCAGGTGCAACAATCGCTGGACAAACTCAAACAAGGACGCACGACGCTCATTATTGCCCATCGTTTGTCTACCATTGCCAAAGCGGATCGTATTGTTGTTATGGAGAAAGGCCGTATTGTGGAAATCGGTCAACATGCAGAATTACTTGAAAAACCAGGCACTTATGCAAAATTGTATAAAAGGTGAATGGGTAATGGTTTAAAGAAATCAGTTATCAGTTCAAGGCAAAAGTTTGCTAGAAAAACTTTTGCCTCGAAATCAGTTATCAATTACCAGGGGCTGTGAAAAAATGGTTTGCTGTAAAAAAGTCTGTTACAGCCAAAAAAATATACTGGAAGTACAACGCATTGAAGTAATGAACGGATTGATTTTTTTAATTTAAGGCGGATATGGCTCAATGCTTTGAGAAAAGCTTATTGAAATGAAAACCTCTTATTTCATTTTCTCCCTCGGAAAGGGAGCGAAGTATACACTCCTAAATCATATCGTTTGATGTGATTTACAAATCAATCACGGAAGAATTTACAGCCAGAATATTTTCACAGCCTCTCAGTTATCAGTCCCCAATGTCAATAAACCTTATGAGTTACTGAACTCTTGAATTTGTGACAGTTGTTCACTAATACCAATGCGCTCGTTTTTTCTTAACTCATTTATTTATAAGACTAAATAACTCTTAAAATGAGGCACCCTTCAATTATCTCGGAAAAATAGTTTGTTCCTGATGTTTCGTTTGCGCGTCCGTCCTTCAAGTTGGATCATAAATTTTGGTGGGCAAGCGGGTAGTACGATCTCGTTCTTCTTTTGAGTACCTGCGGACAGCGATCCCACCCTACAAACTAATTTAAATAACTCTTAAAATGAAGCAAATTATTTTTATTGAGTAAAAACAATCAGCTAATCTGATAAAGCCCTGTACAGTTCAACGTCTTCTTGATCATTACAGAATATGACATAATTAATTTTTATTTCTTCGTTATTCGCTATTCGCTATTTGCAACTATCAGACGATTGCCTTTCTTTTATACCCATTACCTATTACCATTTATTCTCTTGTACCACTCCCTTTTTATTACGCCTGTATCACATCCCGACCCTCTTTCAAAGCCTCTGCCCAACCATTGATGAGACTGGCACATTTGCGAAGATATTTACCATAACTTTCAGTCCACTCTTCTAAGCCTTGCATGAGACTGTCGTTGGCAGGATCACCTACCATTAGCCTCACTTTGGTCAGTACCTGTTGCAACAACACCGTATCTAAGGCATCCCAAGAGCTATTCATCTCAAGGGCTTGCAAATTATCTAAGCAACGTTTTAAGGACTCGGCGGCGCGTAAGGAAAACATCGCATTTTTATACTTAAGCAATACATCAAGCTCTTCTATGGACATGATTTGTTGTTCATCTAGTTCGAGTTTAGCACGATCTAACGTGGTTCTCGGCTCTAAAGTCATATCTATAATGGAAGCGCGATCTAAAACCCGAGGCGACAATGATAAGGTCGTATGATCATTATTGATAGTCGCAACAAAACGGATGGCTGGGGAGATAAATACTTTGCTGCCGGTGCTTGTTACCCCACGGATACTTTTACCACCGAGTTCAATCATACGCAGTTTTTCTTGATCATCAGGGTATTGTGAACGCACCAAAATATCAGCAAACCAATATTCGGGTTGGCTGAGGTTAAATTCTTCAAAAATCACCATAAAAGTGCGTTTGTCATTTTTTCGCCAAGCTGTTTCCGCTTTACATAAAAAACGAGTAAAATCAGTAGGTTCAAAGTCATTGCTGATAGGATTGACATACCCTAATAAGTCTTCACGACCGCGCCAAGTCGATCCGACAGGTACAATCAGCTTGCGATCCTGATCCTCTACTAAATCAATCGCTAAACTGCTTTTGCCGACACCCGGATTGCCGGCGAGGATGAGAATATTTTTAGTCAGCGAAACAGTCATGACGGCATCCAAAATTTCCTTGCTATAAACCGTTTTGAGTTTTTCCTTAACGCTCTCTTTTTCTAGCAATGGATAGATCGCTGAGCCATTTTTCGCCGGCTTGCTGGGAGTTACCGTTTGAGGTACCGTTTTTTTAACGTCATAATTTTTTAGCCCATCAACAAAAGGACTTCTAGGGACTGTCACCGGCGGTGTACTTCGGTAAGCGGGGGGTCGCACCACATTTTGCTGTAACTTAAGTGCATCTTCCCGGGCTGTTTCAAACCACTCGTGCAAATGACTATGGAAATATTCAAACCGTTCTGCATCTTTGGAGCTATGCCAATTGGGGTGAGGGCTATGGGCTTGTTCGGCCGCTTTTTCAAACATATTTTCCACAGCAACACGGTTGACTTCTTTGAGATAAACCCCACCTATAATACTTTTGTAGTACACAGTTAAGATATAGGGTTGTTGAAAGCGCGCCCAACCGTCTGGATAGGGTTCTATTTTCCACAATGTCTTAAATTCATTGATTTTTTGTGGTGAAACACTGCGTACACGATAGGCACCGAAAACATAGTCTTTGGGTCTGGCATTGATGTCACTGATGCCACGGGGTTCTTGAAAACGTTTTCCCCAAAACAATAAAACTTGATTATTCAATACTTCAGGGTACGGCTCCAACAACCATCCGATACCCAAATCATCAATCAGGCAATAGGGATTCCCTTCTTCAAAAATATGGATGTGATAACAACGTGGATCGCCTTGTTGACAGTAATCGGTACGAAATTGTTGTTTTGCAGAACAATTCCAAGTTTCAGCATTTTTACAAATGCTCCCATCCCACCCTCGACGGTGAGAATTAATCGTGCAACCTAAAGCGTTGCCAATGGTAATAAAACTCATAATAGACTAGCTTCCTTTGGTTTTTTGTGTGTATAACAGGGCCAACTCCGTCAGAGG
>QNER01000585.1 GCA_003646175.1 Candidatus Parabeggiatoa sp. nov. 1 | reverse complement strand
TTTCACCAAGTAATATAGTGGGGGTAGCCTTTCAACCCCATCAATAACATAATTGTAATTCCTATTGGAATCCTTCCTATTGGCTTGATTTACCTCAAGTTTCTAAGAAAACGTGTCGCACTATGGATATATATCTACATCTACGCGATGCGAAACGTATATTGCTAAATCATTGAATTTTATGGTAGGGGGGAGATTGCTGCGCGTATCCACAAAATCACTTAAAAAAGTTGAGCATCGCGTATATCTATAAATCCGAACCTAGGAACGATCAGCCCCTTATTCCATCGCTGGAGCGAGGGTTACTTCCATCAACTTTAGTTTGGACTATCCAAATATTCGTTGGTTTTAAATGCCATCCTCCAATATTTATGCCAACTTCGTGGTTTGGGCACCGGTTCAGTTCAATGTCACAAATAAGATACCCAGCCATCGATATGAAAAACTAGGGATTACTGAGTTTTGACAGCATGTTTTTAACTGACTGATTTACAAGTAATTTACACCAAAATGAACCAGCGCCCACACATTATAAAAAAGTCAGTTCGTCACTGCATAACGACTATCTGATTACGACTTTGATATTTAGCCGCATATAAACAGCCAATTCTAGGGTAAAGTTTTTTATACACAAAAAATCGGATACCGAGAAACCAATTACCAATTACCCGAGATAAAGTTGAGTTGAGAACACAATGCATTGCACTCGCCTTGATTAAGAAAGGCAAAGTTTTCGTCCAAGTATTAATTAAATGCACGACTTTGAAGGTTAGCTGGCGCAATCAAGAAAAATCAAGGGAGTACGCAACATTGCTTCTATCGTAATACCTTGAATATACAGCATAATTTTCGTAACCTTCAAAGCCGTGTAAATGACCAATTACCAATTCTAGGGTAAAGTTTTTTATGCACAAAAAACAGATACCGAAAAACCAATTACCAATTACCCGAAATAAAGTTGAGTTGAGAACACGGTGTATTGTAGTTCAAAGTTCTTTGGAAAATTTTCTGACCTGCAAACATAAAACACTGGTGGCAATTGTCATGGCAAATTTGCTGTTTGCCACAGTCCACGTTTATCTTTCTTTAGCAGGTGCTGCTTTAGTCTTCGCTCATATGGGGAAACTGGTGAAATTTTTATTTGCTCCATTTATTAATCAATAAGTTATGAATGCTTTTCGCTCGACTCACAAGTTTTTAGTCCGACAATAATAACTTCAATGCGATTGTATATAAAAATAAAAACGTTAACTACAAGGATTGTATATAAAAAAGGATTGGAGTGTTCGCTGTCCGGTTTAAATCTACATCGATTAAGTTGTTGAATTTGCCCAAACATTTTATATCGATGAGGATTGGAGCGTTCGCTGTCCGGTTTAAATCCGCATCGATTAGGTTGTTGAACTTGCCCAAACAGACACTTGTCGTTATAGGTTTTTTAAATCCTTTTTTATATACAATCCTTGTAGTTTAGTTTTCTAAAAAACTTGTGAGTCGAGTTTCACCTATTTGCCCACATGAGCGTTAGTCTTTTTTCCCAGGCTTTTCTGGGGATGGCTTTACGCTAGACACAAAACGCTTATTGGTGCTGCTATCTCACATATCTTAATTGGTGTGTGGACAATTTGGATTGTCGGACTGAAAATCTGGTAATCCGGCATTTTGCAACAAGTATAATTAATAAATTCTATTTTGTGAAGTTCGGATTTCTGACATCTCTTTCATTTTACAGAAGAAAGGCGAAAACAATTTTCAAGCGACTGATATTATAGTTCTTTGCAAATGAATTGATAGATTTAACCAATTTCCGTGTTATAATAAATTTTCTTTCGAAGTTCAATTTAAAACTTACTTAATATGCTAATGAACCTTTAATGACAAGTGAGTACAGAGTTGCGATAAATTATTGAATCGATTGAAAGCCGGTCCAAAGTTTTATGTTAAGTACTGAACCATAAATTTTCAGGTATTTTAACAGGGGGCAACCATAAAGGATTGCCCCTACATAGCACCGCGTAGGGGCAATCCCTTGTGGTTGCCCTTCTGTTTAATTGTGCTTCAGTACTTATGACTCATAAAGGAGTGTTAGTTATATTAGGAAACTCTTTTTTTCCATCGAGATTGTGGATTTGCGCAACTCAGGGGGATTTCTAACCGCACCAGTTTTTTTTACAAAACCCAACCCTTTTCTCCAACACGAGCCATTAAAGAAAATTCTATCATTCTGAAAATTCTGATTTCTATAGACGTTCAGAAAAATATTTAGGACAAAACCGTAAAGCGTTTCCAAAACGCTTTACGGTTTTTAACTGAAATTATTTATCTGAAAAACTATAGGTTCAAGTTATAATTCTAAAAATTCTGATTTCGAGGTTCAAGTTTTTCGGAGAAAAACTTTAGCCTCGAAAAGACAATAGAGTTGTCCTAAAATAAGGCTTTGACGAGTTTAAATGATGGTTTTTATTTGGTTAAAATTTATTGACGGACAAGTCTAATTAACAATCCACTAATCTGATACCTTCAATATGTCTGTTTTCCCGGATAACACCGGCTCCATCTGCTCTAAATTTGGCACCCGGTCTGATTGGGATAGCAACTTGGCGTAGGGACCAATTATTCTCTCATATTCCTTGTGGTAGAATTCAGGCAGCACTTCCGATTGCCCCTCATGAAACGCTCGGAACTGTGAATTTGAACGCAACATATCGAGTATTCGCCGGTAGTCATGGTTGTCTTTTTTTTCGTTGACTGTCCGAGCCCGGTAGATGAGCTTGAATTTCCAATTTGAAGCACTTTTCATTCGCCGTTTTAGCATGTTGTTGGAGAAGATAAAGGAGGACAAGTCGATGAGTTTCTCGAAGTAGGTCACCGGGTCGTAGTTTTTCAACATGATCGCAAGGTAAGGCATAAAGTAGAAACCGAAAGGCATCGTCTTCAGAATCCGGCCGTTGCCCAAGTGCTGCTGGTACAGTGGAGTGCCACCGAGCGGAATCGGGATGTTAAGGCTTGGCCAGACAAAGGGTGTGTGATCCATGAAGTTCTTCGTCAAGGTAATCGGGTCATCCCCCATGTCAGTATCTAGGCCAAAAATGAAGCAGGCTTGTATGTATGGTACGTACTCAGAGAGAAGTTGGAAGTGTTCCACAACTTGTTCAACTTTTTCTAACCCTCTCTTCTGCCCAACCCCCGCTTTGCCTGAGTAATCCATCCAAGACTCGACACCATGCAAAGTGCAGACGCAATTGGTTTCCTTCAAGCGCTTTAGCCTTGACTTGCGTAGGGTGCTCAATGAGCACTCCATTACATAAGGAACACGCAACGAAGGCGGAACCGCCTCAAGTGTATCAAACACCGGATCAAACTTGATGCCAAAGTTGGGATCATGGAACCCTATCAGGGTACCGGGAAGGTTCTTGGTAAGATAGCGAAGATCCTCAGCGAGACGATCAGTGGACAGGAGACGATATGGGTTGTCCCAATCAGTACAGAAATCGCAAGTATGGGGACAGCCCATACTTGCCAGCATCGGGACTGTGGTATCGTAAACCGGCCACTTACCCTGAAAAAAGGCTGAAGCTCGAATCTCCGGCATGCGTTCCTCGACTGTGGGCAGGTCATCGAAAGGCTTGGCACTTCCGATAAAAGTGCCCGGATCAAAGTGTCCAGCAAGAATGTCTACAATGAGATCCTTGTCGCACTCCTTTACGACCAAATCAAAAAACCGCAAGCAATCCACTGGGAAGGATTTTGCGTGGGGGCCCCCAATAACGGTTCGAGTACCGGCCTTGCGGTATAACTTTGCAAGGGCATAAGCTATAGGGCTGGTTTGCGTGTAACACGCGATAAAAATAATGTCCAGATCTGGCGGAAGCCGATGGTGGGCATCACCGACACCGTAATAGATCGCATAAAACGTCTCGTGACCTAGTTGGCGGCACCAAACTGAGATAGCTTGCGGTGTGACACTCGCAAATTGCTTGGTTAAGAACGAGTGGTAAATTGTATCCGTCCAACGTTGAGACGGCAATGCCAATATTTCAATGATTCCTACTCTCATCTGCTTTACTCTTGGTATGGCCCAGAATTCTGGGAAGTTAAAAAGTTAAATTGTTTCTGGTTCCCACGCGCCTGCGTCAATGCCATTAACTTAAGGGCAACCATAAAGGATTGCCCCTACATAAATGACGGCTCAAAGGGGCAATCCCTTGTGGTTGCCCTCATGAAAAAGCTTAACTTAATGGCAGTGACGCGCCTGCGTCCCGTGGTGCTATACCCCATCTGGTTTCAAACTTACAAAAACATATGGTTCTCCTGGATTTGACTGGATGATTAAACCCGGTAAAAACAATAAGTTATATACTACTGCGAATGAAGTTTGAACCGGTTTTGATAAATTATTTGTTAAAATTAGGAACGATACACACGTATAAAAGTAGTGGCTGTTAAGAACGGATTGAAGCTCAAACCAAAATCTTGTAGTGGTCAACAAGATATTGAACATCGTGAGAAATCCGCTCCCCGCTAATTTTTTAGGGGACAAGCTTTTTGGAAAAATATGTAGTGATCAAGATGATATTGAAATGGAAAAATGGGAATGGTTTCATGACAAGAATAGTTCATTAATCATCAAGGGACGGAGAATTATTTATTAACTTATTGTTTTGATTACTCATTTCTTTAATTCCCTTTCCAATGTCCAATTCCCAATTCGCGGCAAATGCGCGCAAAAACTTTTGCCTCGAATATGGTTGCCCCCGATATTTTTGAAGGGTGCCATTTTTTGGGTATATTTACTTCCCGAAACGTTTCTTTTTGGCATTGTTGCCTGTGGCAGTATATCAATCACGGTTGAAGTTTGCAAACCAATGCCATTAAGCTACCAGGGCTCGTCAAAGTCCGATATAAGTTATTTATTTAAGCACATTAAATTTTTTTAAAATTAAATTATCTTAAAAAACAGTCAGTTCTAATTGATGGTTTAAAGTATCGACTACAATTTACAAAAAAAAATAATTTACAAAAAAATTAAAATAATCAAACAGTTAATATCAACTTTTACCAACTGATTAAGCTACTTACCACCTATCAGTTTGTAAAAAAGGCTATTTTTCAACACAGATAACACAGAGCACCACTTCGTCACAGTATAGAATTTTTATATATTATTATACCACACGCTGTAACGTTGTGTGTTTTCGGCCCTTGAATTTGAAAACTGATAGGTGGTAAGCATTAAGCTAAGGTAATGTAACGTTGTGGTCATTCCTGCTACAGCCGGAATCTAAACGTTCGGGTAGTCCCTATAAACCAGTGGAAGTATTAAAAATCAATGACTCTTGGAATGGGCAGTCCTGCTTAGAACCAAATTTTGTCAGTTTTGGGTATTTGAATTGGGCCAAAACTTGGTTATTTTTTAAGGTCAAAGATTTTGAAGTTTGGACATCTTTTAATCGACAATCCCAATTCCCAATCGCGCCTAAA
>QNER01000584.1 GCA_003646175.1 Candidatus Parabeggiatoa sp. nov. 1 | reverse complement strand
TCTACGCCGCACCTCTAAGCCGGAACTTGATTTGTTTTTCGGTGAAGAGGCCGAACAATATGTGCCCGCTAACCTCAAAGGTCCAGCTACGGTATTGCAAATTGCCGGCAATGTGTTCTTTGGATCGGTGCATACTTTAGAGCAGGTATTAAGCGATTTGAGTCAATTGGATAATCATAAAGGTCATCTGGTTATTGCTGGCGAACATTTACAGCACCTCGATATGGCGGGCGCTGAAGTACTGATACAGGAAGCGAATAAGCGCAAGATACACGATTGTCAACTGGCGTTCTGGTTGCGTGATCATAATTTAGATAAAGTGCTACAACACAGTGGTTTGATGGATACCGTGGGGCCGGAAAATATCCATTATACTTATGACTGTCCACTGAGTTATGTCACACAGGGGCGCAGCGGGCAATAACGTAACGGACGCTATCCCTCGATGGGATAGACATGTAGGGTGGGCAATCTTTTCCTGCCCACTTCATTAAATAGGTGGGCAACAAAAAACCGTTACCCACCCTACAATTCTTCATTAAAAAAAGGTGGGCAACAAAAACACGTTACCCACCCTACAATTCCTCTTGACATGTAGGGTGGGCAATCTTTTCCTGCCCACCTTATTAAAAAAAAGTTAAGGTGGGCAACAAAAACACGTAGGGAGCCCTACAAAATTTATCAGGAGTACAAGGCGAACCTTGTGCGAAAAGGCCGCATTATCAGGAGTACAAAGCGAACCTTGTACGAAAAAACGGCGTGATTTCTCAGGAGTACAAGGCGAACCTTGTACGAGAAGGCCGCATTATCAGGATACTTCACTCCCTTTGTACGAAAAGGCAGCGTGGTGATTGCAAATGTGACATTGTCAAGCTAAATCAGAACCACGTTTTTTCGTACCAGGTTCGCCTTGTACTCCTGATAGCAGATGTACAAGGTTCGCCTTGTACTCCTATTTTAAATGATTATTTCCACAGGTGGAACGTAAAAAAAGTTAAGGTGGGCAACAAAAACACGTAGGGA
Source organism: Candidatus Parabeggiatoa sp. nov. 1 (assembly GCA_003646175.1). Classification (GTDB taxonomy): domain Bacteria; phylum Pseudomonadota; class Gammaproteobacteria; order Beggiatoales; family Beggiatoaceae; genus Parabeggiatoa. The sequence goes on along the minus strand of QNER01000584.1, from coordinate 4,460 downwards.
GCCCTACAATTCCTCATTAAAAATAAGGTGGGCAACAAAAAACCGTTACCCACCCTACAATTCCTCTTGACATGTAGGGTGGGCAATCTTTTCCTGCCCACCTCATTAAAAAAAAGTTAAGGTTAAGGTGGGCAACAAAAAACACGTTACCCACCCTACAATTCTTCATTAAAAAAAGGTGGGCAACAAAAACACGTTACCCACCCTACAATTCCTCTTGACATGTAGGGTGGGCAATCTTTTCCTGCCCACCTCATTAAAAAAAAGTTAAGGTGGGCAACAAAAACACGTAGGGAGCCCTACAATTATTCATTGGGGGGAGGTGGGCAACAAAAAACACGTAGGGAGCCCTACAATTCTTTATTCATTAAAAAAAAGGTGGGCAACAAAAACACGTAGGGAGCCCTACAATTATTCATTAAAAAAAGGTGGGCAACAAAAAACACGTAGGGAGCCCTACAATTATTCATTAAAAAAAGGTGGGCAACAAAAACACGTAGGGAGCCCTACAATTTCTCTTGACATGTAGGGTGGGCAATCTTTTCCTGCCCACCTAAATAAAAAGGTGGGCAACAAAAAACCGTTACCCACCCTACAATTCTTCTTGACATGTAGGGTGGGCAATCTTTTCCTGCCCACCTTATTAAAAAAAAATTAAGGTGGGCAACAAAAAACCGTTACCCACCCTACAATTCTTCTTGGCATGTAGGGTGGGCAATCTTTTCCTGCCCACCTTATTAAAAAAAAGTTAAGGTGGGCAACAAAAAACCGTTACCCACCCTACAATTCCTCTTGACATGTAGGGTGGGCAATCTTTTCCTGCCCACCTTATTAAAAAAAAATTAAGGTGGGCAACAAAAAACCGTTACCCACCCTACAATTCCTCTTGACATGTAGGGTGGGCAATCTTTTCCTGCCCACCTTATTAAAAAAAAGTTAAGGTGGGCAACAAAAAACCGTTACCCACCCTACAATTCTTCTTGACATGTAGGGTGGGCAATCTTTTCCTGCCCACCTTATTAAAAAAAAGTTAAGGTGGGCAACAAAAACACGTTACCCACCCTACAAAATCTTTGGTGGGCAACAAAAAACCGTTACCCACCCTACAATTCTTCATTAAAAAAAAGGTGGGCAACAAAAAACCGTTACCCACCCTACAATTCTTCATTAAAAAAAAGTTAAGGCAAAAATATACCACCTTGGTATGGTATATTATTATTTATTTATTTGGGAGTTGCCTTACAAAACTGAGAGTGACAATATGAAAAAACCTTTTATAATAGAGACAATACATGCCAAATCTTGGTTGTTGGCATTATGCATGTGTTTGTTGACATCCACCGGCTTTGCGGCCGAGCAAGTCAAATACCGTTTACTGTTACAAGTCAGCGAAGACAGTGTGGATAAACTGAATTTGGCGTTGAATAACGCCTACAACGCCCAAATGGCTTTTGGGCCGGAAAACATTGAAATTGAGATTGTCGTGTTTGGTGCCGGGGTGAATACGCTGAAATATTACGCGCCAATTCCGATCGCCGATAAGGTCAAGGAAGCCAAGTATGCTGGGGTGCGTATCGTCGTTTGTGATATTGCCATGCGCTCGCACAAATTACGCCCTTCCGATATGTTGCCAGAAGTGCGCTATGTAGAATCCGGGGTAGCGGAACTGGTTGAAAAACAAACGGAAGGTTGGAGTTACATCCGCCCGTAAAGCGAGGATAGGAAGGTTTTAAAGTAGCGTACTGGCTGGGCGGGGTTTTCAACCAAGGCGAACCTTGTACGAAAAAACGGCGTGATTGCTCAGGAGTACAAGGCGAACCTTGTACGAAAAAACGGCGTGCGCGACGGCTCAGGAGTACAAGGCGAACCTTGTACGAAAAAACGGCGTGCGCGAGACTGCTCAGGAGTACAAGGCGAACCTTGTACGAAAAAACTTGGTTCTTGCTCAGGAGTACAAGGCGAACCTTGTACGAAAAAACGTGATTGAACGTTCCTGCAAACCGATTCCAGCACAGAAACAAGCGTATAAAGGATGGTTTTAAAATGGGTAATGTATATATAGCAGCAACAGAATGCATGACTGCGAAACTCTACGATGCAGAATACATCGCAGACAAGTTTTATCCACGACACCTCACTTCTGAAAAAACGAATAAATTAGCAAGACGGCTTGCTAAAAGATTTGGCATACAACAGCGAGCTATGTGTGTTGACTTGGAGCGGATTCCAGAGAATGTGCTTAGGGTAAAAGAAGAACACCCGTTGTTTTGATGTACCAGTCTAGTACAACGTATTTCAAAAAAAATTTCACTGTCTGAAATTGGTTATCTTGGACTGGCGTTTAACACAACCTCTCATACTGATAACCTGCCTAATCTCGCTTGTCAGGTAGCCATCAAAGCGGGTATAAAACCTGAGGTGCTGCCAGAGGTGTTTGCCAATTATGGTTGCGCGGGGGGATTATTTCCCTTTCGATCCGCTATGACATACTGCCAAAGGAATGAAAAGGCTGCGCTCGTACTCGTGTTTGATCAGTGTACTTATCGCTTTTGTCATGATCAAAACAAAAATGACTCTTTTGCTTCTTTCTCAATGGATTTAAAAGTCAACCTCCTCTTTTCGGATGGGGCTTCCGCAGTTTTATTAATCCCTGAGAGGATGAGAAATCGTTTCGAGGGTTCATTAGCCAGAGTTGAGGAAATACTGGCAGATTTCCATCTGAGCGACATCATTGGCTTTGATAATAACCGGTTTTTTCTCAGTACTGAGGTGAAAGATCAAGTACCGACGCTGGTTGCAAACTCTGTTATTAAACCCATTCTGGCTAAAAATGGTTTGTCATTATCTGAAATAGAGGAGTGGGCTATCCATCAAGGCGGAAGTGAAGTTTTAAAAAGGTTTTTAGATGAGTCTGTTTTGGGACTCACTCCGCAACAACTGTCTCGTTCTCAGCAATTGTTTGAAAAATATGGCAATTTCAGTTCCCCCAGTTGTTTCTTTGTGTTGGACAGTTTTATGCAAGAAAATTCTGTCGATAAAACCGGCATAAGGGGGATGATGGTTGGATTCGGTGCGGGACTTTATCAAGCGGCGCTTTTATATCGGTGGGTTTAAGGGGGACGCATTCCCATTTTCACCGTTAAGTATGACCATTTTTTGGAAATGTGCCTATAGATTTTCAGAAAAATCACGTAACGGATGCTATCTCTTCTTAGGGATAGTATCCGTTATCTTTTGAGAACATCTATAGCATTTCCCGATTGCGTAAAATACAATTTTAGTTCCAGGTATTTATACTGGCTATATAGTACTCTGTCAATGTTCTATTGACGGGCACAGGAGTCGGCCAGATTTATCTTGGAACCACCCAAACTAAAGTTTGGACTCCTCATCCTACCCATCAAAACAAAGGGGGGATGGTGGGCAAGCGGGCGGTGACATAAGGGTTTATTATTGAGTTCATTGCCGCCCGCTTACCCACCCTACAAATCCAATCTAGCGTGAAAAAAAAGTAGAAAACATGGCTCAAATTTAAGTCTCCAAGCGGTGTGGGGTTTGCAACCCCGCCCGAAACGTCGTGCAAGTGAACTTGGAATGAAAACCATAAAGTGATATTTATGAAATTTAAAAACATTGTTCTTATTTTAAGTCTTTTGCTCGTCTTGTCGTTGCCGTTCTCGCTGATGGCAGGCGATGGCACAGTTACCCTAATTCATATAGGGGATATTCACGGCCATCTGATTCCTCGTCCCCATTTTCGCCAAGGTGATCTCGATTATGGTAAACAAGTCGGTGGACTCGCTTATCTCTATGATCAGATTAAAAAAATACGTCAGAAATATCCCAATAGCCTGTTGATTAACACCGGCGACACCATTCAAGGTTCGGCCGAAGCCCTGTATTCAGAGGGACAGGCGATTGTGGATATCCTCAATCTGTTTGAAATCGACGCTTTTGTGCCGGGTAACTGGGATTTTCTGTATGGCACTGAGCGATTTCGGGAATTGTTTGCTGGCAAACAGCCGAAAACGAATTGGCATGCGTTGGCCGCTAATCTGTATTATTCAACTTTGTATGATTTCCCGTTATCTCGTTATGCCGACAAGGCTGGGCAACGCGTTTTGCCTTTTTATCTGATTAAACAAGTGGGTGAGGTTAAAGTGGGCATTATTGGTTTAACTGCGGATCGAGGCCCACAGGCGGTTAGTCCTCGCGTTATGGATGGGTTTTATCTGACTCCGGGCAAAGAGGAACTGGAAGCGGCTGTGCCGCTACTCCGCGATAAAGCCAAAGTGGATCTATTAGTACTGATTTCTGAGCGCGGATTGGCCGCTAATCTGGAATTAGTGGAAACCATCCCTGGGGTAGATGTGGTGTTGTCTTCTGACATGCACGAGGAAACTTGGCAAGTACTGCAAGCGAAAACTGGGACGTTGTTGGTAGAAGAAGGCCAAGATGGC
>QNER01000583.1 GCA_003646175.1 Candidatus Parabeggiatoa sp. nov. 1 | reverse complement strand
TCTGTCTATAAAGAATATCTAAGCCGACTACCCCATGGTAATAACCTAAACTGGATGCAAATTGACAAGCCTGTTGAGTAATAAATTGAACAAACATCGGCAACTCTTCAAAGGTGCTATTTAAATATAGACAATTGCCTGCGTGTTGAGTTCCTGAGATTAACTGTGTAGAAAACCCTAAAAAAGAAATATCGCCTGTTGAAGAAATACAACATTGGACATTAAAATTAAAATCATGATCAAAACTTTCTTCTATAATCACTTCAGACATTAAAGATAATAATTTCTTATGATTTTCCAATTCCTCAATAGAATCGAGTTTCACTACATAATTACCACCAATACCAGAAGCCCCCTTTAAATAGACGGGAAAATCAAATTCAATTTCAGATAATTTGGTTTTTAATGAAGCAGACTGAACAACAACACGCTTAGGAATTGCATTCGTCAAACATGCCAAGTTGTTTTTACTATTGAGGTAAGCCAGTTTTTCCGGATCAAAATAACTGAATTTTTCATCTATATAGGGCAGATGAGAAATTATCTTTTTGCCGGTTTTTTGAGCCAGTCTTTCTGCGACTTCCTTATACTGATTATCGGTAAATACTAAATTAGTTAAGTCTCCGACACATTCTTTCCCATAGGTATACTGATAATAATCAAACAATTCCGTGATATGGGTTGAACTTGGGACAACTAAATAGTCCAATCCATTAGAGACTGGGATTAAACAGCTCGCACTAAAATCTCTAGATATCTCATTCATCAGGCAATAAGTAAACGTTTTACTTGGTTTAATTTCACCCGCCAACGGATACATAGGGAGATTAATGTGAGGAAAGGGATAAATGTCTTGTGCGGTTTTACCCTGAAAATTTTTCATACATTTCATTATTTGACGGATGCTATCCCTTTTTGGGATAGTATCCGTTTGAACATTATTTGACGGATGCTATCCCTTTTCGGGATAGTATCCGTTTTAACACCTATGGACAATATGTGTTCTGGATTATTTTAATTCATTGATTTTTAAGTAGAATGGTAAACCGTCGATTTGACACCCGAAATTGAATTTCTCATATTTCAGATAAATATCTTCAAATTGATTGTATTTGAATTAAAAGAATTAGAGACATTTTTAGCCCAAAGGTTTTTCTAAAAAGCGATAAAAATCATTCATCATTCACCATTCACCATTCACGCGATGCGAAACGTATATTTCTAACTCATTGATTTTTATAGTAGGGTGGATATCGCTGCGCGTATCCAACAAAAATTGGTAGTCCAGTACATGTAGTGATTTGACGGATACTATCCCATCGAGGTATAGCATCCGTTTGGATGTCACTACTTCTATAGGACTACCCAAAAATTTAATGCTGAAAATTAAATCACTTAAAAAAAGTTGAGCATCGCGTCCATTCATCATTCATCATTCATCATTCATCATTCATCATTCACAATTACTTACTTAAAAATCCCGAACACCTATGCACCAATGGACACTATCTAGGATCGTGCGCCTTGCCGGTTAAGCTAATAAAAACATCCTCCAAGCTTGGCTCTTGTGTGCGTAAATCAGAAAATTGAATATGGGCTGTGCGTAAACTTTCTAAGATGGCACCGATTTTATCTTCGTCACGATGCAAACGTAAGATTAATTCGCCGTCTGCGAATGATTGCACTTTGTCTTGCAAAGCAGACGGTATCGGTGTGTCTGGATTGGTAAGCGTGAGGTGTAACAAACGGTAAGGACGACGTGCTAATAAGGCGGTTTTACTGTCAAGCGCGACTAATTGTCCCTGATTTAAAATGGCAATTTGTTCGCAAAGGCTCTCAGCTTCTTCAATATAATGGGTGGTTAAAACGATGGTGTGACCTTTTTGATGCAAGTCGTTGGTAAATTTCCATAATGCTTTGCGTAGTTCAACATCCACCCCCGCTGTCGGTTCATCCAGCACTACGACTGGTGGTTTATGTACCAAGGCTTGGGCAATCAACACCCGTCGTTTCATGCCACCAGACAGTTCACGCAAATTAGTATTCGCTTTATCGTCAAGGTTTAAGGTGTGCAATAGCTCTTCAATCCAGGGTTGATTTTCTCGCCCATGTCCAAAATAGCCGGATTGTAACCGCAATATTTCGCTGACGGTGAAAAATGGATCAAAGGCGAGTTCTTGGGGGACAATGCCTAACGAGTGTCGTGCTTGTCGCCACTGTTGGCGCACATCATAGCCTTGAATCTGCACCGTGCCTTGGGTGGCACGGACTAATCCCGCCATGATATTGATTAAGGTCGATTTTCCGGCACCGTTAGGCCCTAGCAAACCAAAAAAACAACCCTTGGGGATGTCAAAATCTACCCCACGGAGGGCGTGTAAGGTGCCATAGTCCTTATGCACCTGCGAAATATTAACGGCGGCTGCCATAAGGTTTTCTTAAAAGTGAAGGTGGGACACTTTGTTATTTTGATTTTTTGGTTGAAGTTTTTGCGCGCAAAAACTTCCACCGAGAAAGGAGAAATCTTAAAACGTCAAGATTCCTCGTGTCTGCTCTTCATGACAAAGTGTCCCACAAGTGGATAGCCCAAAGTGTTTTAAAAGAATCCGCAAAAAGGGCAACCACAAGGGATTGCCCCTACAATATAAATACACAGAAATCTTTTAACTTTCCTAGAAATCCGATTTTTTTTTAACGTAACGGATACTATCCCTAAGAAGGGATAGCATCCGTATCGTTATTTTTCTGAAAAAATATAGAACAAAAAAAACCAAGTTTCTTGAAGAAACTTGGTTTTTTCCTATCACGAAGCGCGAGCAACTATGTCTTCTACGCCGCTAAGGGTGGCAAGACTTAGCATTTGGGCGGGAATATTGCGAAAAGTCATTGGTGCGTTCTTGGTTTGTCCCCGCAATTCAATTAATAATGCTAATCCAGCGCTATCGGTACGGGTTACGTCACACAAATCCAGCACTTGAGGCGGTGTCGGCGCAGCGCGTTGGGTAAATTCCGTTAATAACGCGCCAACGGTGGCAAAGCTCAATTCGCCAGACAACCGCCAAGTGTTGGCGTTTTCTACGATGATTTGGCTCACGGGTTGTTAGCCTATGGTTGCGCTGCTTGATTTTTTGACTGGATCTGAGTAATCGCGTCTTCTATACCAACGCCTTTGAATTCATTGCGGTAGTTAAGCAACAAACTGACGCCCTCAGCAATGACATTATATGCCTCCCACTTATCGCCTTCTGACATCTTCTTGTCCTTGTTGTACATCCTGTTGTGCATCTTGAAATTAACCGCAAACTTTTTGCCGCCTTGTTTTACACGGGCTTTAACCGTGACACGTCTGTCAAGGTTTTTAGCACACATGCGTAGATACTCGACCTCGAAATCGACACCCGCTGCCTGTTTCAAAGAGGTTTTGTAAGTGCGAATTATCAAGGACTCAAACGCCTCGATAAAACGATCTTTTTGCTCAGAAGTCGCGTTTCTCCACTGGCGTTTGCCCAACACCCATCTGGACATCTTTTTCCAATCAAAATTGGGCACGACATGCTGCTTAAGGACGTCCTCAGTGTTTGCGGAATTGGTGGATAGCGCATCCAGCACCTTTTTTGTGGTTGTCTGGATCAACGTTTTCGCGGGATGCTCATAAGTACACTTAGCCCAAACATTGTTAGCCGGTACCATAAAGGCACAGGCTAAGGCGGCGGCAGTCAACAATTGTTTCATAAAGGTTTTCTCCTGTTGAGATTAAGTTAATTGATGTTACGCATTGAACTTCCAAGCTTTGGGATTTATCCCAAGGCTTGTGGAAGCTTCGTGCGTAACATGAGTAAGAGCTTCTTGCAAAACTCTTTTTCAGGCAAAAGTTTTTCTAGCAAAGTTTTGCCTGAAAACCCCTTTGGGGTTGAGATTTTTAAAAGTTTCCTCCCCAGGTTTCGCAGGGCTACTTAAGAAAACCTGGGCAACCCCGTAAGGGTTGAATTTCAATAGCCCCAGGTGCCAACCTGGGGTTTTGCAAGAGGCTCGTAAGTTAAAATTAAAATAGGAAAAGCAATTTTTATGCCTATTCAGTGGTGTCACCACCACCTGCAGCCGTATTATATAAAAATTTGCTAATCAACTGTTCCAAAATTACGGCTGATTGGGTTTCTTCTAGGTGATCATCATTAGGGGATAAATATTCTTCTTCTACCCCCGCTTCAAGGCCAATATATTGTTCACCAAGCAAGCCGGCTGTGAAAATACTGGCTATGGAGTCTACCGGGATTTTACGATATTGGCGTTCAATGTGCATGGTGACAATGGCCTGATAATTTTCGTCATCAAAACGAATACCTGTGACTCTACCAACACGCACCCCGCCCATTTTGACCGGCGATTTAACTTTTAAGCCCCCGATATTACCAAACTCGGCTGTCACTGCATAGCCTTCATCGGCAAAAAAATCGCCGAGATGGCTGACTTTCATTGACAACATGACTACGGCAGCAAAGCCGATCGCGACAAAAATACCCACCCAAATTTCGATGGTTCTGCTTGATTGCATTATAAATAGCCCTTTGAAAACTTTGATGATTGTCAAAAAAAATGATATCGCTCTACTCAATACTTCAAAAAAATGGATAAGGACAAGGGGAAAGGTAAAAAAGAGACAAAACAATCACTTATATTGAATAAACCCGTTTATTCACACCCATCCGCTTATAAAATATAATTTATACCTTTCCCCTAACCCTTTTTGAGGTACTGTTTATTATTATAGACTATTTAATAGATCGGTACCGTCAATGAAACATCTTTATAAATTGGATTTTCGTTTTTCTATTTGTGTGGGCTGATAATTAGTAATTAGACTTGGCAAAACCGTAAAGCGTTTCCAAAACGCTTTACGGTTTCTAACTGATACCGGTTGCACCCTCATCGTTATACACAAATATTTAAGCATTTTATTTTAATGATATTTATATAGCCAACCTCGTTTGTTTTTGCCCACCTTAAACTTAGACGATGGGCAAGAAAAAGACTTTGCCGGCCCCCTACATTTTGACTGATAATTAGACTTTTAGGGCAAAACCTTCAAGGTTTCCAAAACCTTGAAGGTTTCTAACTGAAATTATTTATCTGAAAAACTATAGCACCAAAAGTCGCCACCGCTTCTAAGCGTTCCACACAATATCGTTGAAATAACTGAATGGTGCCATTTTTTCGCCACTGCGATTGCAGCCGCCATCATGCCCCCCCGCTTTTGAAGCAATGACAATTTCGGCAAGTCTGTTAATAACTCATGTTACGCACAACGCTTCTTTCGAGAGTCAATCGGGGCAACCATAAAGGATTGCCCCTACTTATAGTTATATATTGTAGGGACAATCCGTAGCGAAAGCCCCCGATTGGTTGCCCTTTCACCAAACTAAAAACGAGGCTAAAGTTTCGCGAAGCGAAACTTTAGCCTCGTTTGGACTCCTCTATTGGAACCGCCCAAACTAAAGTTTGGACTCCAATG
>QNER01000582.1 GCA_003646175.1 Candidatus Parabeggiatoa sp. nov. 1 | reverse complement strand
TGAATTAAATTTGAAACTAAAACGTCTGGATTTGAGGCATAAATACCCAGATCTCTATAACCACCAAGCACTTTATATGCCATCTCTTTCATGCCTATCGCTGGTAAATTTCTAAATTTGTTGCTCAAATCAAACCTTGCAGATTCACCCCCATCCGCCCTGACTATGTATTGTCTCCTATATTCTTTTTCTTTATAATCGTTGAGCAAAATGAGTTGAATCTTTCTTTCTATAGGATAGCTGCTCTTGTTTCTGATTGTCAGAGACAGGTTATTCTTGTAGGGAACGCCCCCAGAAGAAACGGCATACCCTTCCTGATCCCAAACCGGAGGCAACGCCGGGTTTCTCCATGAATTTCTCAGTCTTTTTGAAGCATCTAAAACATACCTAACGCCCCGTGCATCAATCGGTAATCTAGTGTGCCTCACTAGATCATTTGCAATCAAATAGGCTGACTCCTCAAAGTTTCTGCGCATTAACATGGATGGATCCATTGAAACGCCTGTTGAGGGTTCTACACGAAAACCAATACCAGGTGCTAGTTTCCTAAACGCAAAATTAATAAAAGAGCTAATAAGCAACGGTGCCCAAAATGGCATAGCGGCTGGGGACTGGCCAGGCAACAGCATCATCCCCATACAACTTGCCGAGTAAAGCATAAATTTCCTACGATCTACAGAACCCGCGACAGAAGCTGTCGACACTTCTATAGAATTAACAACATTGTCGTCAGTATAGAGTTTCATAAAAAAATGACTCCGTTCACACCAACCTTAATCAATTTGTCTTAATTCACAGATATGGGCGTTGTTAAATTTATAATCTTCTTCATCTTCCATCAACGTCACACCACTGCCTTCTTTTGGTAGCTGTACCTTACCAACGCCGCGGCATCTTTTGGGTGGTCTCGCCTGATCAGTTTCCTTATAAACATAATAGGTGTCATTTTTCCTATACCTAAAAAAATCAGGGTCAACTTGATTACCCAAACGAACCCATCGGTAAGGATTCCTTTCGCTTTGAGTATACACCTTAGCTAGGTCAATGGTGATAGGTTTATCATCAACACCAACCACTTTAATATGATAATCATCACCGTCCTCATGTAAAATACTAAACCTGCCCAATGTACTTGTTTCAGCAACTCCATTGACTAAATCCAACCCTCTTATTGGGGTGTATATAAATCTATTATCTCTTTTCAACAAAATAGCCTTTTTGCCATATAAGACATTCAGGGCTTTTTGCGCTTCATCCCTTGTCAAATTCACCATAACATGGCTGGCAAAAAGATTGTTTGTCATCAAAAGACTTATAATAAGAATTAAATATTTATGCACAACTCATTTCTCTGTTGTTTATCAAAGGTACCAAGTTTAGTGAATGGTGAGCATCAAGTTAAAAACTAATCCAAATCAATTTTGGACACCCACATTATTCATAAGTCATACATCAAATAAAAAATCAAATAAAAAAATGTCAACACCAAAAGCTTTTAGAGAAGCCTAGGATGGACAGAGCAAAAGCGAAACCCATCAAAAAACAATGGTTCTGTATTTTCAAAGCACCCGTCATGATTACTGCACATTTTCAAAACTCAATTTCCAACTATATTGGTGGCCATAAGGTTTTACCAAAAAAGTCAAACAATAGTGGTGCTTTACTTCGCGCTTTGATAACTGGACTATTAATTATCATTTACATTATAATAATAATAACAATATAATTTTATAGTTTTTAAGCCACATATATTGAGTTAAGCGTGGCGTATTTTACAAATAAAAATTTTACCTAGCCACCAAACAAAACTGGTTATTTCCATAGTGAGGATATGTATTACAAAAGTGCATGAAAAACCTGGTTGATGCGACAATCAAAATTCTTTGGTATTAATTATAATAATAAAAAAATATATAATTTCGGAGCCACAAATATTAAGTGTGGCACATTTTACAAATAAAGATTTCACCGAGCCACCAAGCAAAACTGGTTATTTCCATAGTGAGGATATGTATTATGAAAATGCCTGAAAAAATTCGGTTTAGGTGGCAGTCAAAATTTCTTTAAATTATAATAATAAAATAATTCTATAGTTTCTGAGCCACAAATTAGTGTGGCGTATTCTAACAAACAACGATTTTACCGATCCACCAAACAAAACTAGCGATTTACCCAGTGAGGATGTGTATTATGAAAATGCCTGAAAAAATTCGGTTTAGGTGGCAGTAAAAATTTCTTTAAATTATAATAATAAAATAATTCTATAGTTTCTGAGCCACAAATTAGCGTGGCGTATTCTAACAAATAAAGATTTTACCGAACCACCAAGCAAAACTGGGGATTTTCCCAGTGAGGATGTGTATGATGAAAGTACATGAAAAAATTCGGTTTAGGTGGCAGTCAAAATTTCTTTAAATTATAATAATAAAATAATTCTATAGTTTCTGAGCCACAAACCAGTGTGGCGTATTCTACAAATAAAGATTTTACCGAACCACCAAGCAAAACTGTGGATTTACCCAGTGAGGATGTGTCTGTTATGAAAGTGCATGAAAAAATTCGCACCCTGCGGAAATCAAAAGGTTGGTCGCAAGAGGAGATGGCTGAAAAATTAAATCTGTCTATTAATGGATATGCGAATATCGAACGGGGCGAAACCGATGTGCAAGTTTCTCGGCTGGAAAAAATTGCTGAGACTTTTGGGATGGATTTATTGGAATTATTTAATTTTGGTGAAAAGAATGTTTTTTATTTGGCCGCTGATAATAATCAAAATAGCTTTAATTGTAAAAATTTACAATCAACTGATTTTTCAAATGAAAAAAATGAACTGGCACATGAATTAGAAAAAGCGCATCTGCGATTGCAACAACAGGAAAAAGAAATTACTTATCTAAAGGATATTATTAATCTTATGAAAAAATAGGAAATCTAAATTTTACCCATTCACCAAGCAAAACGGGTTATTTCCCTAGTGAGGATGTGTATTATGAAAGTACATGAAAAAATTCGGTTTATGCGGCAGTCAAAAGGTTGGTCGCAAGAGGAGATGGCTGAAAAATTAAATCTGTCTATTAATGGATATGCAAATATTGAACGGGGCGAAACCGATGTGCAAGTTTCTCGGCTGGAAAAAATTGCAGAGGCTTTTGGGATAGAATTATTGGAGTTGTTCAGTTTTGGGGAAAAAAATGTTTTTTATTGGGCCGGTGATAATAGCAATAACCATTTTTTTTGTAAAAATCAATCAATTGATTTTTCAGAGGAAAAATCTGAACTGGCACATGAATTAGAAAAAGCGCGTCTGCTTTTGGAGCAACAGGAAAAAGAAATTACTTATCTAAAGGATATTATTAATCTTATGAAAAATAGGTCAAATGATTGCGAATTGGGTTCCAAGCGAAAGTTTTTTGTGCGCAAAAAACTTTCGCTTGTTCAAGGCAAAAATTTTTGCCTTAAGAGTGAGAATTATCGCTTTATCAGTTTAGGTGCATAAAAATGGTAGGCGCGATTGATCATTTTGATATGAAAGTTATTAATGAAAACAATAAGTTAATAAATCAAACCCCGTTCCCCAAGAGATATGATTAATGATTAATGAACATTCTGCCATTTCAACATCTTCTTGACCACTACACGTTATCAAAAAAAATCCTCCAAAAGTAAAATAGAGCCAATAATATCTTAGTTTTTTCGTAATGCTTTTTATCAGCTGTCAAAAAAATACCTTGCTGAAGCATTGCCAACGCATGAAATGTGGCATCATACGACGAAATATGCCCCTTTCCTTTAGTATCCATTGTGGCAATCTCTAGCGTTTTCAAAGCCAAGGTTTCAGAATAATCAACCAGATTAATAATTTTGGCTTCCGTATAATCTTTTAACATCCGAAGATGCTCTTGTATTTCCTCATTCGGAATATTTTCTTTTACCAAAGTATTAAGCACCTCGTAAGAAGTGAGTGTTGGTGCAAAGAGTAAAATCTCTTCGTCTTTCGCCTGTTCAAAAAGCTTATCCGCTAAATCAGCACCTTCTTCTTCCAAAAACAATTTAACGGTGACTGAAGTATCAACTATAAATTTTTTTTTCATATATTAGTTATTCCTCTTCACGGATTTGTCGCAAAGTTTGAACAGAATGACCCGTTCCTTTGCTTTTTTTATGTCCTCGATGTTTTTCATAAACCACCATTTTCTCTAAAACTGTCCTCAGTTTTTCTTCAGAAATTTGCATTAATAATTGTGCAATTTCCAAAGAAACTGAAATAGTCACACGCTTGGGCTGATTGTTTGTCTGAATAAAATTCTGACAAACAGATTCTTCGACTTTTAGCATTATTGGCGTTACCTCATTTCAGAAATGTGCTAGTTTTATCAAATTATTTCTTGCGGTAAATTTTTTATTGGGCATTTGTAATTTCTGTCAGTTACGTTCCGACGACTGTGCGGCTTGCAGTCTATGTATGACGACAATCTTGTAACTGCTTGGCGGATTATAAGTAGTCCCATTGCCGCTGTCAAATAATTCCATAGCTTCTGAGCCACAAATAAAGTGTGATATTAAACGTGGCGTATTCTAACAAACAACGATTTTACCGAGCCACCGGAAAAAACTGGTTATTTCCATACTGAGGATAGGCATTATGAAAGTACATGAAAAAATTCGATTTATGCGGCAGTCAAAAGGTTGGTCACAAGAGGAGATGGCTGATAAATTAAATTTGTCTGTTAATGGATATGCGAATATTGAACGGGGCGAAACCGATGTGCAAGTTTCTCGGCTGGAAAAAATTGCTGAGACTTTTGGGATGGATTTATTGGAGTTATTTTTGGTGAAAAGAATGTTTTTTATTTGGCTGGTGATAATAATCATTTGATTAATAATTACCATTTGATCACAAATAATTTGCAATCAATTGATTTTTCAGATGAAAAACATGAATTTGAGCATGAATTAGAAAAAGCGCATCTGCTATTGGAACAAAAGGAAAAAGAAATTGCTTATCTAAAGGAAATTAACAGTCTTATGAAAAAAGAAAGTGCAATGTCAAAATAAAACTCAATGTTCTAGTTTTAACCATAAAGTTAGATTCCCAATTTGGTATTACTTGATGATCAAGTTTTTTATAAAACCAAACGACAATAATTATATATAAAAAAGAATTTAAAAAACCTATAACTACAAGGATTGTATATAAAAAAGGATTTAAAAAACCTATAACGGTGTGTTTGGGCAAGTTCAACAACAGAATCGATGTGGATTTAAACCGGACAGCGAACTCACCAATCCGCATCGATATACAATCCCTGTAGTTAACGTTCATATACAATCGTCTTGAAGTTATTAATTGTCAGACTAAAAACTTGTAAAGTCGAGTATTAAGTACTGAAGCACAAATAAACCGGTATTTTATCGCAAAGGGCAACCGCCAAGGGATTGCCCCTACAATATCGATTATCCCTGTAGGGGCAATCCTTTATGGTTGCCCCATTTCTGGTTGCTTCTGTTA
>QNER01000581.1 GCA_003646175.1 Candidatus Parabeggiatoa sp. nov. 1 | reverse complement strand
GGTGCAGTTTGATGCTGATGGGAATATGGTTTTGGGGCCGTTATCGGGCGACATGGCGAATTTTGACTTTGATTCTCGTAATCGCTTAGTCCAAGCTGGTGAAACGGTTTATCGTTATGATGCGGAAAATCAGCGCATTGGCATCAACCAAACTCGATATGTGATTAACTCGCAACCGGCCCTGAGCCAAGTGTTGGTTAAAACCAAAGTTGATGGTACTCAGACTTATTATGTGTATGGTTTGGGATTGATTGGGCAAGAGCAAAATGGTGAGTATCTGGCTTATCACTTTGATTTTCGGGGTAGTACGGTTGCGTTAACTGACGAAACCGCACAAGTTACCGAGCGGTTCGAGTATTCGCCTTATGGGGTGTTGGTAAGCGGTGAGGCTGAAACTACGCCGTTTTTGTTCAATGGTATGTATGGGGTGATGACGGATGCCAGCGGGTTGTATTATATGCGGGCACGGTACTACAATCCGGAGATTCGGCGGTTTGTGAATCAGGATATTTTGTTAGGCTCTGTGTCTGAGGGGCAGACGTTGAATCGGTATGCTTATGTGACGGGGCAGCCGGTGAGTTTGGTGGATCCGTTTGGTTTAGCACCTTCAGTATTGGATCCTGGAATGGCATTTAGCCCATTATTCTGGAAGCCAGCATACATAAGAACCGTCACAAATTGTTATGCCTATGCGTTAAATATACCTGGTTATCATCCAAATCCAGGTGATCAGGACTACGAGATCATTCCTTTTTTGAGACCGAATTGCGATAACCTAATGAGTGGGGCCATAGAAGATGGTTTGATTGTTCCCAAAGGAGGACTCTGTGGCGGAACCTGTCCCAAAGGTTATCACAAAATCCAGATTTTTTTTGATCCTGCATGGTTCCGTCCAGATTTTCATGTATTCAGGCAAGATAAAAGTGGTTTTTGGTCTCACAAACCTGGCAAAGGTGGTTACATAAACAATCATGATGCAGACGGAAAGCCAATACTATGTCCCATAACACAAAACAGAGACAACACACCATACGGGGGACGCAACTACCCCGATTACTGTGGAACATTATGCGCACCCAATTAATGGCAATTATCTTCATCGCTGTTAACGTAGGGTATGCTGAAGCTCGCGATTACCCGGTTCCTTTTCCATACCGTATTGATGGACTTTCGGCGTTAAAAACATTCATTGAAAAGAAGCGATATCTCTTTGTTGATTCGCAAGAGATTGATTTAGGAAGTGAGCGAAAAATCGTCGGTTTTTTTCAGTCCTATGGCTCAGGTATTGAGACTCAAAATGCGTATATATACACATGCGAAGTTGGAGACTGTGAACTATACGTGTTTTTACGAACTTGGGCCAGCAAAGTCACTTTGCAAATCATCAATGAAACTAAGGAGATGGTATTGAAATCGCACGACGGAACAATCATATTTCGTATGCCATTCCCTTATGGAAGTGCTAAATAACTTTAAAGTATAGGATGCGGTGAAAAATTAGCCGCATCAATCGAGTTAGGTAGTCAGCAAAACCAAGGGTAAAAGGTAGTTTTTTTATGGTTCCAACGCTTTCGCGTTGGAACTAACCTTTTGTTGACCTACTTATTCTTTCAATCTATATTGACTATGTTTGCTTTAAATCACGACATTTTGCCATTCTTTCACATGTTTAGACTGATATGCAGATAACTACTCAAAACAACCAAGTCATATACGATATTAAAGATACTTATGGAAACGTATTGTTTTCGTATGAAAATGAATTTATGGATTTAAGCGATCTAGATTTAACCGGGGCAAATCTATCTGGTGTGGTTGCGGAAGGCCTCATCTGTATGGATGCTAAATTTGGAAACGCTAATTTGGAAAAAGCCGATTTGTACATGATGATGGCGTGTTACTCCGACTTCACCAACGCGAATCTAGCCAGTTCTGATTTGCGTGGCGCAAACTTTAAGGGTGCTATTTTCCAAGGTTCTCATCTCAGAAATGCTAACTTGGGTAAAGATAACATGGGTGGTACTGTTCGTCTCCAAGGCGCAAATCTGGCGAATGCGGATATTGATGGCGTGATATGGCAAGAAACAGAATATGATGATAACACCATTTTTCCAAATTGGTTTAATCCAAAAGATTATGGGATGATATTTGTAAGAACGCCGGGATAGCGAACTACGCCAAGGGTTAAACTTAGAGTGGGTAGAACAAGCGTAACCAATATGTCATCAACTCGCAACCCGCTTTAAGTCAAGTGTTAGTCTACACCAAAGCCGATGGTACACAAACTTATTATGTGTATGGTTTGGGGTTGATTGGGCAGGAGCAAGCGGGTTCGTATCTGGCTTATCATTTTTATTTTCGGGGTAGTACGGTTGCGTTAACTGACGAAACCGGAATCGTTACTGAGCGGTTTCAGTATTCGCCTTATGGGGTGTTGGTTGATGGTGAGGTTGAGACTACGCCGTTTTTGTTCAATGGTATGTATGGGGTGATGTCGGATGGCAATGGGCTGTACCACATGCGGGCACGGTATTATAGTCCTGAGATTCGGCGGTTTGTGAATCAGGATATTTTGTTAGGCTCTGTGTCTGAGGGGCAGACGTTGAATCGGTATGCGTTTGTGACTGGGCGGCCGGTGAGTTTTGTTGATCCGTTTGGGTTAGAGGGTGTTTTGATCTTTACCACAGAAGCTAATCCAGAAAATGAAAAACAGCCTTGGGCACACGCAGCACTATATCAATACTCTAAGGTGAATGAGGAACTTTCTATTGTATATCATGGTTTATTTATAGAGTTTCATGATGTTAAAACGGTGACTGAAGTCAACAATATTTTGAGTACAACTCCTAATATTGTTAGAATTATTTTTATAGGACATGCGAGTTCAAAAGCTATCTATGTAGGCAGTTCTGATGCGCCAGATTCTAATATTTCAGAAAGGGGTTCGAAAAACGATGTGGTTCCCCAAAATATGAATTGGGATAATTTGACCCCAAATGCTCGCATAGAAATTTTAGGTTGTAAGGCCGGAAAAGGAGAAAATTCTATAGCGCAAGCGCTTGCTAACGCAAGCGGTGTGTCAGTTATTGCTCCAGATGCGAGTATAAATTTCGAGAAAAATGGAAAACCGTTTATAAGATGGTTTCGCCGTGGTAAGTGGATAAGATTTTATCCAAAAAAAACTCAGTAACCCATAACAGATGGGGAACTATCTGCGACACGATTGTCCAGAAAAGCACTGCGAGCCAAGGATTTTGATCCGTCTCTGGTAGCGAAAGCATTTTTTCAGTAATGAAAGCCTTATACCTTCATTAAGGAGCTTCATGAGCTTGCGAAGGAGCGTTCACTGCCAGCCAGAGCCTAACATCCGTTTTACTCTGGGCAAAGACATAATGTTTATTACCGCCCATTATGTTTATCGAAGCCCCGTGACACTATTTTTCTGTGTTAAACGCACTGTACGATTAAAAAGTTTAAGTTTTATAAAACATTATAAATCAATAAGTTCTATAAATTACATCAAATTTTACCGGACAATATGAATGCACAAGATTATTTGATGCAGAACGCACCTAAAACTGATCATTTTTAATCGTACAACTTGAACAATTTCTGTGCGAAACCTTTGAGGTTTTAAAAATCTCAAAGGTATTTAAGCCTTTTTTTGGAGGAATGACTAACTGCTATTTGGTTAAAAGTTTGATTGACAGTTTAATTGACCGTTTTTTTTGCAAAGTCACTATGAGATTCATTTTAGTCATTATTACCTTATTTTTGGAACTAGCACTTTGGTGGTATTTAGTTGAGTTACTTAAACGAACTCATTTTGGTTTATATTGCACTTCAATAGGTAATGACATTGTATTAGGTGTTTATTTAGCCAGTTTTTTCGTTTGCATATTTTCAATAATCATCTTATACAAAAACTATTTATCATGTAAGTTATTGTCAATAATTCTCGTTGTTATGGCATTGATTTCCACCTTAAGTTTTGCTTACTTAAATCTTTCTGGAAAAGTAGGTCACATAACTAAAGATAATAGACCAAGTGTATGTAGTTCAAAATCTCGCTGAAATTCGTTTTGATTCTTGAATGAGCATAGGGTGTGTAGAACGTACCTTTTCAATGTCATATTACGTAAAATCGGCTAAATTCCTGAAATCAGAAGGTTTGTGAATCAGGATGTTTTGTTAGGGAGTATTGATGATGGGCAATCGTTGAATCGGTATGCTTATGTGACGGGGCGGCCGGTGAGTTTTGTGGAACCGTTTGGGTTAGGCGCATTAACTTACGATTCGTTTTTTGAAGAATTTCTTGGCCCAAAGTCAAAGCTTTGGACAACCAAAACGGGTAAGCAGTGGTCACTGGATTTAGCCAGCCAAAAACTGGACGTGAGAGTTAAACTTGGCATGTTTTGCAAGGACCCAATCACAGAACTCATGGATCAGTATGGTTTGCCCACGTCTATGAATTCACAACGCTCGAAGCCCAAATATTGGCTCATTACAATCGATCCCAAGCGCAAAATGGGGCTAATGGGGTCAAAGGGGTCCTTTATCGCCAGTCTCATCCGAATCCTAGTTCATGAACTGGGACACGGAGTTGGAGCTGAGGATACCGGGGGGGCTTGGTACGAATATATCTTCTCCAAGCTTCAGTCTGACAATTACAAGATGGATAACATTAACCAGTGGGAAAATCCTTGGATGGAAGAGTTGGGTGAAAAGAATCCTCGTATTCGCTACTCACCCGTCACTGAACTTTGTTCTTGTGAGAGGTTAGAAAGAAATGCTCACTAGCAAGAGGATTAAGTCAAGTATCCTGATTTTTTTAGTCGCATTGCTGTTATTAACGACGGGATTTGGTTTTGCGACCGGTTACGCACAATACTATATAGCCGCTGTGTTACATGAAAAGGGTTATTTTTTAACCGCACGTTATTTTTATCAACAGGCTGTTCACCGAGAGATTAAAGAAAGTTATCATTATTTAGGTGTCATTTACCTTCATGGGCAGGGTGTTGAGCCAAATGCTCAAATAGCTTTTGAGTACTTTGAAAAAGCCGTTATCAATGGAGATGTTGATGCCAATTTTGCTCTCGCGAGTCACTTTTTGGAAGGACCTAATGGATTTGAAGTCAATCCCTTGAAGGCATACTATTGGTATAAAGTAGCCGAATGCCAGACGGGAAGGTCCACCTCGCTAGACACCGATTGGATTAAGAAACGAAATCCACATCTTATCGAAAAAATTGAACAATTGGGTGAGCCTTGCGATTACATGCACACTGACTTTGTTAAAAATCTTGGACCATCCACTGCCACTTGTGAACAGTGGTTAAAAGGGAAATAGCAAGTAAGGGATGGGTTGAATTACCCATCCTATTTGACTTACATAGCTGGGAACCGTTTAGCAAGCGTTGGGTGCGGAAAACGCACCCATTTTTTGGCTGAAACTCAACCTATCAACCCAATATCTCATCAACTCTCAACCAACTCTTAACCAAGT
>QNER01000580.1 GCA_003646175.1 Candidatus Parabeggiatoa sp. nov. 1 | reverse complement strand
CGTTGTACTAGCGTTTGTGTCGTTATACTCAATTCGTTTATCCGCGTAATTCGTTGTACTAGCGTTTGTGTCGTTATACTCAATTCGTTTATCCGCGTAATTCGTTGTACTCGCGCTTGTGTCGTTGTACTCAATTCGTTTATCCGCGCAATTCGTTGTACTAGCGCAATTCGTTGTACTTTGTACCAGATTAGCGAAGCGTAATAACTTCAATGTCATCAGCAATCAAAGGCTCAACACTACCGTTGCCACCGCCAAAATGATATTGCCCGGCTTCCCGTTTCAGAGGCCGATAAACATTTTCTATGCTATCAATATCCCAAGTAGTGGCATAAACTTTAACGCCTTCCCAGTTTTCTAGCCCAAAATAAAAGGCATCATAACGGAACAGAATCGTGCGATTTTCTTGATCAACACGGATGTCAGCCGCACCGTTGACGGGTTTACCCAAATTCTCGGCATCGACATGTTCAGTGCTATGGAAACTATTGCCCCCGCTGTACACCACGTTGCTGTAATCCCACTTAAAACCGTCTGGCGCGGTGGCCTTTATTTTAGGCAACACACTCAACCCTTTTTGATTCGGCAAATCAAAATAGACATTAAACGACACATGATCAAATTGGTTGGGAGGACTCCAGCCATCAGTGACGACTGGCATGGTGAAGGTAATGTCCAGCGTGGTGTTTCCGGCCGTGACTTCTACCTGTCGGATATCCATTTGATTGGTAAAGCTTTTATCGGTGGGATATTGATAGGTGCCTTGCAAACCGCGATCATCGCCAACCGGATCAGTTAGGCTGATTTCAATCACGTTGTCTGGCACGACATTGGTGCTGAAAGTCAGCCGATTAGAAACCACCCCTTTTTTTGGCGCGTAAACGCTGACGGTATGCGTCTCTTCTCCCATACCAAACTCGGACACGGGCAGTACAACTTGCCAATTTCCGTCAGCATCCGCGTTGAAATCAATGGCACGTTCCAGAAAGCCGTCCACAACCAATT
This sequence comes from Candidatus Parabeggiatoa sp. nov. 1, assembly GCA_003646175.1. Lineage (GTDB taxonomy): Bacteria > Pseudomonadota > Gammaproteobacteria > Beggiatoales > Beggiatoaceae > Parabeggiatoa. The sequence goes on along the minus strand of QNER01000580.1, from coordinate 4,510 downwards.
TTAAATCACTGACACCCGCCGTCACGGTACCGTTTAAAACCACATCTTCAGTGAAAGTGTTTCCTTCAATTGGGGTAGTGACGGTGATTTTCACGTTGTTTGATGTTTCAAAGGGTGCCGTGTCTCCGTCATGAATTAAAACCATAATGGCGCGTGCTGGCAGCTCGGCCGAAAATCGTCCGTCTTTGTTCACCACGATGTCATCGTTCATGCCTTCACCCATCAACAGCTTCAACTTGCTGCCACTGGGTAAACCCGTTTCTGTGTCAAGCAACGTGGCTTGTTCAGAAGTATTAAACACGACAATGGCTGTGGTGTTTTCATATTGACGCTGATAGGCAAACACGCCCACGCCGCGAGTGATGGATTTATCCGCCAACACCTTCAGCGAACCGCGTGTGAATACCCGATGGCTTTTGCGTATCTCAGCCAGTTTCTTGATAAACTGATACATTTCCGATTGGGTATCAAAATGATCCACGCCACCAGAGCCATAACCGTTGGCAAACATCGAAGCGCGGGTTTCTGTCAATGCTTGTTCGGTGCCTTGCCAAATCACCGGAATGCCGGGTATTGTCATAATGAAGGTGAGGGCCTGCTTGAGGGCAGCACGGCTCCCTTTGCTGGCAAAGCGAGCTTGATCATGGTTATCTATAAATACTGGCGTAATAGACGGATTGCCAGACAATTCGATATGTTTGTTGAGGCGATAGCCCAAATAGGCGGTTGGCTTGCCTTCCGCGAAAACTCGCTTGATGGTGTAAGCCAACGGAAATTGTAGCATCGACTTGATTTCAGGTTTATCGTCGGTTCCCAAGTAGCTGAAAACCTGTTGCTCGCCAGCGTCATCAAACGGTTTGGAGCTTTCATACACTTCTCCAAACGACAAAAAGTCACAACGCCCCGTTGCCGCCGCAACATAATTAATACCGGGTACCTTCGCATCTTTGGAATAAAAGAAGTTATTCCAAAAGTCATGCGGAACATATTTCGCGGTGTCTAGGCGAAAACCGTCTATCCCAACCGTTTTAATCCACCATCCATAAGAGTCTCGCAAAGCTTGACAAACAAGCGGATTCTCTGTATTCAGATCATCCAACTCCGCAAACTCACACAGTTCTTCTTTTGAAGCGGCATCGGTTGTGATGGAGCAATGCCAATGATAAATACCCTCAGTCGGCCCATTTCTATCAAACGGTGTTTGTGTCGGGGCTAAAGTCGGCTTTGTTCCAAGCCAGCATTTAAAGTTCTTGGTTGGATCGGCCGGGTTATATTCGCCTTCGTAGCCACAAAAGTTGCCGGTGTGATTGGCTACCACATCTTGGATGATATACATGCCGTTTTGATGCAACGCATTGGAAAGCGCCTTGTAAGTGTCTAGCGTGCCAAGATGCTCATCGACTTGTTTAAAATGCCGTGCCCAGTAGCCATGATAACCGCTCATGTTGAGCTTAGAATCCCACCAAATATTCGCCACCACTGGCGTAGTCCAAATAGCGGTGGCACCTAAGCCTTTGATATAAGCGAGTTTGTCGATGACTCCTTGCAAATCGCCACCGCTGTATTTTTGCTTATCCGTGGGGCCATACTCGTTAGCTCCCTGATCATTGTTGCTGGGATCGCCATCATAAAACCGATCAGGCATCACCATATAGATGATTTGCTCCCGCCAATCTGGAGAGGCAACATGGAGAGAAGGATATTTGGAATCAACCGGAACGGTTGACAAGTTATTGCAATGACTTGGACTTGCCATTACTTGCCCAGTCACCAATAAGCAGGATAACAGATAATAGTGCTGCTTTTTGAATGTCATAATAGTTTCTCCTAAATGAGTGAGTACAATGAATGAGTACAACGAATTGCGCGGATAAACGAATTAGTACAGCTAATGATGAATAGTACAACTCGAATAGTACAACGAATTACGCGGATAAACGAATTGTACAACGAAACTTTGTTCTGGAACGCCAATGACGGGAAGTCACCAATTGAGACGCATGGTTTCTCATTGACAAGAAACATTAATTGGTTTATCCGCACTTGTGTCGTTGTAATATTTGACACGATTAAAAGTATTTTATGGCCCTCAAATAAGGATTAAGTACAACGAATTAAGTACTTTAATTAGGAAATAAACGAATAATCTTCGAGTGGCTAAAACTCAATTCGGTCATTTCTCTATTTGTTTGTAGTGTTTGTAGTAGGCGATTTATCGCCTTTCTGGGGCCATGCTGTCATTTTAAAGTATCAAAAGTGTTTTATGGCCCTCAAATAAGGATTAAGTACAACGAATTAAGTACAACGAATTAGGAAATAAACGAATAAGATTCGACTGGCTAAAACTCAATTCGTTCATTTCTCAATCAAAGTACTTGACTCTAGTTAGACTCCAAGCGATTACTTGATTCCGCTAAACGTCACTCGATAGCGCGTCAATTCAGCCAAACAGTTAAAGTCGCTGGTTTCTACCTTTTTGATCAGCCCCTGAAAATAATAAGGGCGAATCTCCGCCTCGTTGGGACGTTGCTTAAAAGCAAAATACAATTCCACCGGTTGCTGACGCAGTGCCTGAGAAGTAATATAGCCTACCAACGCGTGTTCAAACGAATGATAGCCATTTTTCCACAGATGTGCCTTTGGGAATCGGGGTTTTCCGGTTACGCCGTCAATCATGTGCCAGACTTCTCCATGTTGCTTGTCAACAAAATGAGTGAACCAATATTGGTAGGTAGGCACCAGAAATCTGATGTAAGCCGGATTGGTTAAGCTCAGCGTTGCCGCCATCTGACTTAATTCCGCGTCAATCCACCAGACACGGCTTTTAACAATTTGCCCATTCTCCAATTTCTTCTCACCCCAAGCACCGAGTTCTTCAAGAAAGGCCTCTTCAAGCACTTTCGGGGCATTCTCCAACGCAAACTGCGTTAATTGTGGTTCAGAAAACGTCTTGCCCATTAAATAAAGCATCCAAAAGGACTTGATCGTATGCCCAAAGTCCACATGATGCGCCCCTAGTTGCTGGTACTCAGGTTGATCTATCCGCCCCCAGAACACGTTATGTTCGGGGCTATAAAAATCCTTAATGATAACGTTAGCCAGCGCGAGCATATCGTTTTTCCAAGCCTGACGCTCTTTGGTGGGCAATACCGGGGTTAGCAGCAACATATAGGCATTAATCTGATCCAGTTGAGAAACTAGCTCGATTTGCTGAGGTGAATGGGTATCAGGTGAATCCACAAACGCTGAGTTTATCCAACGGAGTTCATGCCCTTGTTCATTGCCATAAGCTTGAAAGATGTAGTCCTTTGCCTTCAGGATAGCCGGTAACACCGCCTCGTCTCGCGTCAGGTAATAATAAAAACTCGGCCCAATCAAGGCATAAGCCATATCTTGGCTCGTTCGGTGGTTTGGGTTTTCAGGTTGCCGTTGGCCGTTTTCTATCCATGAATAAAACTCCCCATTCTGTTGTTGCAGGTTTTCCAACAGAAAGGTGACTCCGGCTTTAGCCAATTGCAGCCACCGTTCATCGCCCGTCAAGTGATAAGCCACCCCATATAAATAGGTTTGCCGCGACATCATTCGCACATAGCGACGACTCAAGCGGTTAGTAATCCAAGTCGAACCATCTTCAAGCAACGTGGCGTATTCATCGCGCAACAGTTGCTGAGGATTAACGATGGTACCCTTATTATATCTAAACGATGGGAAATTCCCTATCGGGGAACCCATTGCCGCGGGCATATCCCAAAATGGCAACAGATCACGATAAAGATGTTCCATCCATCGTTTGCCACTGGGAAGTTCAGTGGCTAATTGAACCTCAGTGGCTTGACACGGCGCATCCTTCGCAAAAACAGGGATTGCCGTGAACAGGATGACAACAAGCACACCTAATGTGTGTCTCAAATGGTTTTTCATTATTGACTCCTTACAATTTTTATTGTAATAAAATTTTATTAAGGTGGGTTTCGCTACACAGCTAATGAGGAATAGTACAACGAATTACGCGGATAAACGAATTCTCCGGAGTCATTGATAAATCTTGGATGTCCAAACTAAAGTTTGGACTCCTTCCGGAGCGAAGCTCGAAACTTTTTCAGTTTTCAAAAATGAAAGCATCCAAAGTCTGTTTGACAAACCTTGGATGTAGAAGTGTTTGTAGTAGGCGATTTATCGCCTTTCTGGGGCCATGCTATCACTTTATGTTCACAGTTTGGATTGACGGAACAACCAATCAATCACTTTTTTATTGGTGTAGGTACGTCCCCAGATAAAATGATCAGCACCTTCATACTCAACATACTCAACCCTAGCACCTACCGCTTTCAGAGCCTTAACCATCATGCGTGATCCTTCTACCGGCACCGATGGATCATCGCTACCGTGAAACACTTGGAAAGAAATCTCTTTAATAAGAGAGGCCTTGGTTTCATCATAGCCACCACAGACTGTTATCGCTGCTGCAAACCGTTTTGGTTTCCGAATGACCAAATCCCAGGTACCCATT
>QNER01000579.1 GCA_003646175.1 Candidatus Parabeggiatoa sp. nov. 1 | reverse complement strand
GGATGGAACCGATTGATTCGCGTTGATTATCATGGTTCTAAAGAAGTTCCTACCGGAACATGTCATGCTATATTAAAAGCGGCAGGCATTAAATAATAAATTGTAGGTTAATAAAATGGTTGAACTACCTTATTCTCTCGTTATTGAAGCCACTGAAGAACCCGATTATTTTGGCTTTTATTCTGCTGAATTAGAAGGTTTTACTGGCATTGGGCACTCAGTAGAAGATTGTTTATATAAAGCCAAATGGGGTATGATTGAACACATCAAGTTGTTGAAAGAACATCATTTGCCAGTGCCACCGACAAATCCAGATGTCAAAATTATTGTCCAAAATGAAAGAAAGTTGTTAGCTGCGTAATTAATAATTGGGGCATTGTTAGTAGCGAGTTTGGTGTTCATTTATCTATGGGAACATCAAAGTGTCCAAGTGCCTTTTTTTTATCGCATTGTGTGTCCGCCCCTATTTTTTATTAGAATAAGATTAACGGTGAATAGTCAATGGCAAATAGTGAATGGTTAATTATTAATTAACCATTCATACCGACATTGACTTGTGACATGGGCGTGTTTTTGTCGTAGCTGCCAAAAAATCCAAAGTCTCGTCAAAGTCTGATGTCACTTATTGATTTAAGGAAAACATAGCTGATAATCTTGTCCAAACGGATACTATCCCTAAGAAGGGATAGCATCCGTAAAATCACTACATGTACCGGACTATCATAGTTTGATGAGACCAAAAAATAGCCAAGCACTTGACAGACATAATTTCATACAGTAAAGTGTGCGAACCGCTGGCGCACCATACATACATTGAACGGTTTTATGGATACGCGCAAAGCATGGTAATTTGTAACAATCGGCGTTGAAATTCGGTTGTGTTCGACGCGGGGCTTTGAATAAGGCACTCCCAAACTTTTTTTGGGAACGATGTTGGAGTCGAGCTTTGATGTGGGCGCGTACCCGCTAAAGCTTCGGCTTCATTATTATCACTCTAACAAATCGCCAAGCGTGTTTGGGGAAGTTATTTTATGGAGGAGTTAACAAATTATGTCGAAGGATATCGAATCGACAATTGAAACGATTCTGCGAGAGGAATTTAAGCATTTTGAACTGAATACGTATGGAGAGCGTATTAGCGATAAACATAGTGAAATACCGACTTATCTGCTCATGCACAAGCATGAGTATATTCGAACCATTCGAGATGTGGTAAAGTTTGCTGAGCATCACAATGTGCGGCAAATTTTGGAAATAGGTGCCTTCTTCGGGCTTGTTAGTATATGTCTTTCCAAGTTGGGTTTCCAAGTCTGTGCAGCAGATATTCCTGAATACATGTCAATGCCTGAACAGCAGGAACGTTTCAAGCGACACGGGATCGAAATTGCTAAAGTTAAACTTCAGGATTATTTGTTGCCGTTTCAAAATGAGCAGTTTGACGTGATCATTATGTGTGAGGTTCTAGAACACCTTAACTTCAATCCTCTTCCTCTAATCAAGGAAATTAATCGGGTTGGAACTGCAAATTCACTTTTTTACCTCTCATTGCCAAACTTAGTTTACTATCGCAATCGATTACGTTTTCTATTTGGGCACTCAATTCTACAACCCATTCAGTCATACTTCGATCAGTTAGATCCGGCTAAACCCGTGATTGCAAATGGGCACTGGCGTGAGTATACAGGGCCTGAAATTAGAGAAATGCTGGAGAAAATGGGATACGAAATCGAACGTCTGTACTACTTTAGTAAGGTAGATACATTGAAGACATATAAGCTCAAAAATCGACTGACTCGTCTGGTTTTCCAAATGTTTCCTTCATTTAAGGAAAATCAAACGACTCTTGCTATCAAAAAGCAGCGAACTCAACAGGTATTTCATATTCCAAATACCGTTCATGATACGCTTGATCTCCTTTAGCCAAGGCGGTCTGGTTAGGAATGAGAATTCAATAAGATCCGAAACGGCTTTAAAGTTTCGGAAGTTATTAAACTCTCATTTTTTAGTATAGCATAACCAGACAATGAGTGAGCACTTTCGCCAAGAATTTATTTATGGTTCAGTACTTACTCGGCGCGGGAACAAACTTTTCTAATGAAGCTGGTGGGCAAAAAAAAGACTTTGCCCACCCTACATGAAAGTTTAAATTGTGCCCGCGTGCAGTATACTTAAAAACTTGGTTTACAAAACACTGTAATTACACACCTCAATTCATGCCCAATCAATCTCAAAATGGCTGAACAAAGCGTAGGGTGCGTTTTATGCCTCTTTTGGAACCGGATGTTTTTAAAACAAAAATAGGATTTTTACAAACGATAGAAAGAAAATAAGGGCAAAGAAATGGCTGATCAAATCGTTCAATGGTTTTTTTCTGTATATGATGTTATTTTTCTATTTTTGCTAGGTTTCGTTATCATTGTTGAATTGCTTGCTTATGGAATCGGTTTGATACTCCAACGAAAAAACTTGATATATCGGAAACCAACCGTTCCCTTACAACGTGCTGCACAAAGCTACGACGAGTATTTGTTAAAAAGAGATGATGTTCTTGGCTGGCCTTTCACAACTCAGTTGAACGGCAAATCGTTTGACACCATTGGCTCTCGTCGCATTCCAGCGTTTGAGGATCCAACGCAACACCAAAGTTGCGTATCTCTCTATGGGGATTCATTTACCTTTGGCACTGAAGTCGATCATAAACATGCTTGGAGCAACTTACTTTCTCAACGGCTCGGTTGCCGCGTTGCTAATTTCGGTGTCGGTGGCTATGGAACGGACCAAGCCTACTTAAGGTTTCAGCATAATGACAAAGACAAATCCCGCATAGTTGTGTTGGGGCATACTTCGCTAGATATCGTACGTAATTTAACGCGCAACTTGGATTTACTTGCTATGAAGATGGGTTATGGTTTAAAACCCAGATTTATTGTCAATGATCAGGGAAACTTTGAGTTAGTCCCAATTCCCCAATTGTCAGAAAAAGATTATCAAAAGTTGATGGGCTTAGATTCTCCCCAACTTGAATTGGCGCACGAGAATTTCTATTGTGGTGGTCCTGTCAGCATAACCAAATTACAATTTCCCTACACATATCATCTCCTTAGAAGCATAAATTATTTTCGTTTACGGGCGGAACTGGCTCGTCGGCCACCTTATGCAGAATTCTACGCCAAGGACCATCCTTTTCGGGGGTTGGAAATAACAACACTTATCATAACGTCATTTTTTAATGAGGTTAAACAACAGGGAAGACAACCGGTGATCATCATTTTTGCTACCATGGCAGATTTGAAACTTTACCAAAATACCAAAAATTGGTCTTATCAGAATCTGATGGAGGCTTTAGACACTCGTAATATTCCTTATCTGAATGTTGGACCATATCTTCTGAAATATCTGGGACAAAGGGAGATAGGTGAAATTTTTTCCCCAAGTGGTGGGCACCATAATGAGGAAGGCAATCAAGTGATTGCCCAGTTGGTTTATGCACACATCAGGCAGATTTCTTTCATATAGACATCCATCATCAAAGTAAATTGGTTCCCACGCGCCAGTGCTGCAATTCGGGAAATTGAATGAATTTTCTGATTTCATTCTTTATTCATCTGTCATCAATTACAAAGGGGCACGAGAAATTGATGCCGCAAAAATGGCACAATTAACCGCGGCGGGACTGTGTGTAGCAAAAGGGACGTTTTCTGCTACCATTTTGAGTCAAATACAACCAGGCGCATTAAAATCAAAACGGCTCAAAAACAAGTACAAAAAACGGATAAAGGAATTCCTTGGCGTACCATAAACGTTTATCAAAGATAATCTCAAAGTGAGTGTCCCCGTGCGCCTTTTTTCTGGACTTTGCGTTTGTGTGTCCGCCTTTTACTTGGAATAAAATTAATGGTGAATAGTCAATGGCAAATAGTGAAAGGTTAATTATTAATTAACCATTCATACCGACATTGACAATGTGCCATGCGAATTTTCGTCGGTGTGTTATCAGACGGTTTCCTTTTTCAATTTTCTACACAGGAACATGAAATAGTGGCACATTCTGTTTTTGACAACAGACAAAATTCGGTAGTCCTAAACAAGTAGTGGTATAAACCTGACAGGTTTTTGAAACATGTCAGGTTTTTTTCTGAGAAATCACTACATGTACAGGACTACCTGATTATTGGTAATCCTGAAATGCGGGTGATATGGAGTCCAAACTTGAGTTTGGCCCACCTACCCAAACTAAAGTTTGGACTCCATCACATTGCACCACTACCCAAAAATCGATCTGGGAAAATGAGAATGGGGGTAGCTTGGTTTGAAACCAAAATTGTCCACACAAAATACGAATTTTTTCTCATTTCAAAGAAATATTAAATTCGTTTATCCCCGTAATTCGTTGTACTTCTTTTTAAAAGGAAAATTCATGACAAAACACAAAAACCTCCAAACTCCCGATGATTATATAGAAGAATATTACTGGGCATTTGAGAACAAATGGTTTTCACCGATAACGCCAGTTTTATTGTAGGGGGCCGGCAACGGTTTTTGGTTGCCCGCCATCGCCGTGTTTTGGGGCCGGCAACCAAAAACCCGTTGGGTTTGGTGATTCTATCAAAATACCCTAAAATTCTTAGCGAAGGTACTTAAAGGTGATAAAGCCCCAAACCTTTGGCAAATTCAAATGGGAATACTCCCCTATTCAAGTTCCGATCCCTTTGAACCAATCCCCTTTATGCCTTAACCACCAAAATGGCACAGTCAGCATAACCAATCACGCGCTCCGAAACACTGCCCATCAGCATTTTATCCAGCCCAGTTCGTCCATGACTGCCCACCACAATCAAATCAACGCCCTTTGCTTTGGCAACTTCTAAAATAGCTTCGGCCGGCTTACCACTGAGTACTTGCCCTTCGACGGTAATGCCTTCTTTGCTCATAAAGGCTTCCACTCGCTTAATCGCTTCTACGGCTTCCATGTACCGACTTTCTTTATGATCTGAATAAACCACAGCAACCACCAATATCGGTGCATGGAGGTGTTTCGCGACGCTAATTGCGGCTCCAGCAGCCACATCGCTATAACGCGATCCGTCAATCGCCACCATAATCTTCTTGCCTTCTATTTGCGCGTCTTTTGGCACAATCAACACGCTACATTGAGCGTGCCCAATCACTTTGGCTGTGTTACTACCCATCATTAACCGCATCAGCCCCGTTAAGCCTCGACTGCCCATGACAATCACATCTATCTGATTTTGTTCGGCTTCATCCACGATTTCTTGATCAATTTCTATACCGTGACGCACGCTGATATCACATTCCACACCGGCATTGCTGGCACTGGTTCTAACAGTTTCTAGGTGTGCGATGGCATTATCGGTTTCTTTTTCAATCAGTTGCCTTGCCAAAGAGTCGTGTTCAGGATTCGTCATAATCACTGACATTGCAGACAGACGACCCCCCGTTCTTTGCGCGAATCTGAGAGATTCACGAACCGCACCCGCGTTCATATCTGAGCCATC
>QNER01000578.1 GCA_003646175.1 Candidatus Parabeggiatoa sp. nov. 1 | reverse complement strand
CCACTCTCATTGACTTTGTTCAACAAGTCAGCATGAGCAGAGCGCATGTATCATCATTATTACTGGATTGGGTAACTCTCACGATTGATAATCCGATAGCGCAAGTGTCAATCGTATTAAGAAAGAATCTCTTAATATTCATATCAAACATGCGTTTAATGCTCGATTTTTCGATTCCTAGTTTTTCTACGATATTCTCACACGTACCATAAACGTCATTTGTGTTTCTTAGCTGCTTAAAAAGTTCAGGGACGGAATACCAATAATTGCGCCTTTTATTAGAATTTTCAAGCGTTTGAACTTTAGGAAGCTTTGACTTTTCACTGGCAAATTTGAAATCAAATTCAAATTTTTCACAATCACTAGTCAGATTAAAAAATAACAATTTACCATTGATGTTTCCCAATAAACCAAGGTAAAATGCTTGCAATCTTTGTTGTCCATCAATTACAAGAAAATGTTCTTTGCCAAGATTTTCGCCTGGATTTAGTGAAAAAGTATCTGTACCATCTTTCGTGAAGCCTCTAAAAGCAAACATTGGTTGCTTGCCTTTTTCCTCTTCCATAACCATAATACAACCTAAGGAATTACCCTTGAGTAAGGTATCGAAAAGTAATTCCATTTGCTCTTCTCCCCAAACTAATCGTCTTTGAATAACAGGCAAGACGAAATAATCTTCAGAGATTCTACTCACAATATCTGCAACCGATTTTTATTCCCATTTAGCCATATTTCTGATATTCCTCTAACTAAAATTGCTTTTTCATTATACTTGATTATCAACTAAAATAGTCATCTTGATAACCTATTGATTTAACAAGGAAAAACTTTTTATGTCACCCTATTTACATAATTATTCTGGAAATCCTAAAATTCTGAAAATTCTGATTCAGACATATTAAGACATTGAAATACGTTTCTGGATGGGCATTTGATCATGTCACATTCAACTATCAGGCGTTTTTAACAAGTGTGCTTTGATATTTTTATATCGCCAATTTAGGAACTGATAGGTGGTAAGGCGCTTTTCCCTAACTCACCCAATTTTCTAATTTTAATTTTGAATTGAACCTTTGAATTTCAATATAAATAGAATCTGCACTGACTAAAATACAATTTTCCACAATAGCGGTGGCGGCAAGCATCATATCAATATTATGTTTTTTAATACTTTCTTTGTTGAGCTTTCTTGAGTCCTTAATTGATTTTTTTAAAACGCCAAACAATTGTGAACCTTTTTGTGGAAGAGGTAAAATTTCAAAATCGTGTTGTACATCTTCTATTTTTTTCCTGACGGCACTTTTCTTATCATCAGGCGCATTGGCATATCCATACTCAAATTCATAGATAGTGAGTACGGATATGTAAACTTCATCTGTACCTGCCAAAGAAGACAATTTTTCAAATATTTTGAGATGATTGTCGGAAAATTTATCAGACAAATCTGAAACAATGTCGGAGTCAAAAAGATATTTTTTCATGTTCTATCGTGTATAAATTCAAAGTTTTCTCTAAATTCTCTCATATCCTTTTTCAGTTGTTGAGAATAGCCTGCCAGATGCACAGGATCATTGTGGATTCTTTGGGCTATTTTTGCCCATTTGGAGGGTTCCCAATCCTTTTGCACTGGGGGCGAAGTGAGATTCTTTAAAGCCTCTTTGACAACTTTGCTCACAAATTCACTCGGATTAGGTAAATGTTGAAGCTGTTTGCCAATCTCATCAGGCAATGTCAGTGTCATTTCCATCGTTTTGTCCTCTTTTTGTCATTTTTACGCATAAGTTTTTACGCATAAGTCGTTACACAGCATCCACACACAAGTTGTCACCGTTCACTCGGCGCGGGGCATCAAGGAAGGCATTCAGAGTTTGGGAACCATAAATGGAACAACAAAAAGGGCAGGTTTCACTTACGTTCCACCCACCCTATCAAAAAAAACACCTACAAAAAAAATATACTTACCAAGTATGATTAGCCTTAAAATCCTCTAAAGCGGCTTTAAACCCATCAGCTATTTCCGCCGTGTAGTCGCCACTTTCATTGACTTTGTTCAACAAGTCAGCATGAGCAGAGCGCATGTAACTATGCAAAGCACTTTCAAAGTCAACGACTTTTTTCACATCTACATCGTCTAAATAGCCTTCGTTAGCGGCATATAAAGACACTGCCATTTCGGCAACACTCAAAGGCGAGTATTGCTTTTGTTTCATGACTTCCGTTACCCGTTGCCCGCGTTCAATCTGTTTACGGGTGTTTTCGTCTAAATCTGACGCAAATTGGGCAAAAGCCGCTAATTCGCGGTATTGCGCTAAGTCTAAACGGACACCACCGCCGAGCTTTTTAATCACTTTGGTTTGCGCGGCACCGCCAACACGCGATACGGATAAACCCGCATTAATAGCCGGGCGAATATTGGCGTTAAACAGATCCGTTTCTAGGAAGATTTGCCCGTCGGTAATGGAAATCACATTCGTCGGGACAAAGGCCGACACGTCACCGGCTTGGGTTTCAATAATCGGTAAAGCCGTTAATGAGCCGGTTTGACCTTTGACTTCGCCATTGGTGATTTTTTCAACGTACTCGGCATTCAAACGGGAGGCGCGTTCCAGTAAGCGGGAGTGCAAGTAAAAAACATCCCCCGGATAGGCTTCACGCCCGGGCGGCCGCCGTAATAGCAGCGACACTTGACGATAAGCCCAAGCCTGTTTGGTCAAATCGTCATAGATAATCAACGCATCTTCGCCGCGATCACGGAAAAATTCACCCATTGAGCAACCGGCGTAAGGGGCAATATATTGCAAAGAGGCAGCGTCTGAAGCATTCGCCGCGACGACAATGGTATGTTCCATCGCGCCATGTTCTTCCAATTTACGCACCACGTTGGCAACCGATGAGGCTTTTTGACCAATCGCCACATAGATACATTTAATGCCGGTGCCTTTTTGATTAATGATGGTGTCAATCGCCAGTGCGGTTTTACCGGTTTGACGGTCACCAATAATTAATTCACGTTGTCCGCGCCCAACCGGTACCATAGCGTCAATGGCCTTTAAACCGGTTTGTACCGGTTCACTAACGGATTGGCGACTGATGACCCCCGGCGCAATGCGTTCAATCGGTAAACGGTGTTCAGTCTGAACCGGGCCTTTGCCATCAATGGGATCCCCCAAGGGGTTGATGACACGGCCTAAGAGTTCTCTACCCACCGGCACTTCAAGCACACGGCCGGTACATCTGACTTTATCGCCTTCCGTAAGGTGTTCATAAGGGCCTAATACCACAGCACCGACGGAATCGCGCTCAAGGTTGAGGGCCATACCAAAAGAGCCGCCGGGAAATTCTAACATTTCACCTTGCACCGCACTTGCAAGGCCGTGAATGCGGACAATACCGTCGGTGATGCTGACGATACTGCCTTCACTATGGGATTCTGCCTCAAAATCGTAACTCTGGATTTTAAGTTTAATTAATTCGCTGATTTCAGAGGGATTAATCTTCTGCATTTATATTTTCTCGCTTTAACTAACAGCGCAACTCGAAAGCTAATCGTTGGAGATGTCCCTTAATAGAGAGATCAATGACTTCATCGCCAGTACGGATTAACCAACCGCCCAGCAGTGTTTTGTCAATACTGGTTGTGATGTCAACAGCTTTACCGAAGCGTTTTTGTAAAATGCTTTCAATTTCTTGCTGTTGCTGGCGTTCAACCGGAAAGACTGAGGCTATTTCCACTTGGATATGCCCCTGATGTTGCGCTTTCAATTTTTCATATTGAAACGCTATTTGCGACATGACCGGTAATCGGTGGTTATCCACCAAAATTTTAACTAAGTTTTTACCCGGCTCACTAAAATATTTATCACCAATATCAAGCAAGAGGCGTGTTAAGGTGTTGTTACCCACCTCTGGATTGGCAATCACCGTGGCCATTGTCGGGTCTTTAACAACTGTTGCTAAGAAGTTTAAGTTGGTTGACCACTTATCCAAATTGCCAGCCTCGACTGCTAATTCAAACACCGCTTGAGCATAAGGCCGTGCCAAGGTTGCAAATTCTGCCATATTGTCAGTTATCAGTTATCAGTGATTAAACTGATGTGAACCACTGATTTAGAAATTTCCAAAAAAATAGACTTTATACCGATTACATTTTAAGTCTTTGATTTGATTGAAATTGTTAAAATACGCATTTCCAGTCAATCAATGAATTATATTAAATCGGTATAATGTCTAAGGCTCAGTTAGAAACCTTCAAGGTTTTGGAAACCTTGAAGGTTTATTAGAGAACTTCAAGGTTTTGGAAACCTTGAAGGTTTGTTAGAGATCTTCAAGGTTTTGGAAACCTTGAAGGTTTCTAAGGATGACTATAACTTTTTCACCATTTTGTTGATGAATTCATTATGAGCAGCCGCGTTGACTTCATGTTCCAAAATCTTTTCCGCGGTGGTTAATACCAAGTTCCCGAAATGCCGACGCAGTTCTTCTCTCGCCCGATTGCTTTCTTGCTCAATTTCAGCAAGAGCGGCAACCATTTGGTGCTGTCCTTCAATCCGCGCTTGTTCCTTGGCTTCTTCAATCATTTCATTGGATCGCTTATTAGCCGCTGCAATAATATCCGCACCATCCTGTTTGGCATCACGCAGCCGCTCGGCCACCCGTTGTTCGACTACTTCCAAATCATGTTTGCCCTGATCAGCCGCTGCTAACCCATCAGCAATCCGTGCTCGGCGGGCCTCCATCATCTGTGTCATGGGGCCCCATAAAAATCGCCACAAAAACATCACCAGCACGAAAAAAGTGAGGATCTGTCCAAAAAGAGTGACTGTTATACTCACGTCAACCCCCGTTTAATGTGAATTAAGGTTAATTCGCATTAAAATTAATAATTATTGACATTAATTAGACATTATACCGATTTAATCGTGAGCCCTGATTTAATTAAATATTGTTTAAATACCCATTTTAATTAAATCAATGGGTTACGTTAAATCGGTATAAACCTGATTGTTTTAAACACCGAGTGCTTTGATAGCGGCTTCTGCTGCCCCAAGAAACGGATTGGCGAAAATAAACCACATAGAAATACCCAACACGATAAAGGGAAATGCTTCCATTAAACCGCCGGTGAATAACATTTGTACCATCAGTTGTGGTCTCATTTCGGGTTGTCTGGCAATGCCTTCTAAATATTTAGAACAGATGAGTGCCCAGCCAAGTGCCGAAGCAAAGCCGGCCGCAGCGAGCATCATGCCGACAATTAAGGCGGTGGACCCATAAAGTTGGGTAACTAGTTCTGGGGTCATTCAAGAGTCTCCTTGTTAAAAAATAAAATTAAAAAATGTAACTACTCAGCCCCAACGGGGCTCCTTATTATAGCCTGGGTGCTGAAAGTTCCTAGGGCGCTGCCCTAGGCTTTAATAAAGCGCCCTTTCAGGGCTGAGTCGTTACGAAAAATTAAAAAATGTAACTACTGAGCACCGAAGTGTGCGAATTTATTATAGCTGAAAGTTCCTAGGGCGTTGCCCT
>QNER01000577.1 GCA_003646175.1 Candidatus Parabeggiatoa sp. nov. 1 | reverse complement strand
GATATAACCTTCTATGTTGGTGTGTACCATGATGTTGAACTATTGGATGGATGTCTGAGCCAACTTAGGAAGGTTTATCCACAAAGCCGTTTGATTGTTCGTTCAGATGGTGATTCTGATCCGGCGATTGCCTCAATTGCTCAACAGTATAACGGCGAATGTCACTATGGAGAACGTCTCTACCCTATCGAAAATGGCGGGCGGCTTGTTCACGAAATGCTACGTCTTTTCCTCATTAATGCGACGCCTTATTTGATAAAAATGGATACCGATACGCATGTTGCTCGCCAATTCAATGCGTTACCTGACGTACCTTGTGTTTTTGGTACGCTGCAACAGGCAGGTGAAGGTAAACTGCTTTCCATTCAAGGCGGCTGTAGTGGGTTCACGCGGAAAGTTGTACAGCAATTATACGAAACTCGTATTCTTCTCGATCCGGTACTGACTCAACGACCGCCTCCTTGGGCTGTCAACGAGTCACTTTATAAGCGAGCCATGATTAATGGGTTGACCGGCTTTGAGTGGACAATTGGTTGGGGCTGTGAAAAACTAGGTGTACAGCTTGTCGATTGGCCAGAAATTATGAGTGAATGGCAAGTGACACCTGAGAATGACAATCTGCGCTATGCAGTGACGCATCCTCATAGACTTGGCCCACCAATTCCGGGAGCGAAACGATGTGCCTTGCGTTATTGGGAAAATGTTGTCTCTATGACAGGCCATCTTATGCCGGCCGTATAAGGGGTTTTTAGGGGAGAAAGTATGAAAGGTCCTAGCGTTATTATCTGTTCAAGAAACCGGGCGAATCAGCTTGCGGAGTGCTTGGCTAAAATACCCACCGATTCATTTGAAGCCTATGATGTAGAACTTATTCTTGTTAATAGTGCTTCTAGCGATGAGACCGCAGAAATGATGGCCGATCATGCTGCCAAAGCCAGTTATCCGGTCAAATGCCTTACGGCCCCAAAGGCGGGACTTGGGTTGGCACGCAATTTGGGTATTGAGGCCGCGACTCGTGAATTGTTGGTTTTTACCGATGATGACTGCTATCTATCAGATGACTATATTGTGCAGTTGCGGCAGCACTTCGATAAAGAGCGTTATCAGTTCTGTGGCGGACGCATTTTGCTGTGGGACGAAACGGATGCGATGGTGAGCGTCAATTACCATAACGAGTTCTTTTTAATTCCAGCGGGCAGTTTTTTAGCAGCCGGTACCATTCAGGGAGCTAATCTGGTGATCCACCGTGACATAATAACAAAGGTGGGTGGCTTTAATCCACAGCTGGGGGCCGGCACTCAATTGCGTTGTGAAGATATTGAATTGCTTGGCCGTGCGGGTATGAATGGTTTTACCGGGGCCTATCTGCCACAATTAGTGGTTTACCATCATCACCAACGTAAACTAGGGCCAAAGGTAGAACAATTACGACAAGAAAACGATATTGCTCGTGGTGCGTACTATGCTTGTATGAGTGACCAAGGCTTTCTTAATTACTGGTTTGAAGGCATGAAGCAGTCCCTCACAACAAACCCCGGATTTGAACAAAATCAATATCAGGTGTTAGTCAATGAGTTGCGGGGAGCGCAGATTTATTTTGAAATGAAAGCTAAAGGCGAAATTTGACCTCCATGAAAAAATGAGGATGTGTCCCACTTATCCTTTCAATTTGGGTTGTCTTGCCGCTCAATTGGTTAGGTTTCTTTTGGGGGCCATGTTTTCAAATTTATTTGGTAAGTTTTTGTTAATGGCTTACCATATATTAATGAAAAATGAAAAATGAAAAATGAGTTCTAAAACATGGCTTTTTTTTGGGGCCAGGCTGGCGAATTGATTCTTTTTATTTGATTGAAGGCCCTTTTCCATAAAAACTTATAAAAGGATAAGTGAGACACACAATGAAACTCAAGGAAATATCTGAAATCTTTGAGTCTGTTTATTTACCATTATTTATTCCGGCAAAAGCTAAACACTCTTTTTATGACTAACTATACTTAGCATCGTCATAAATTGCGCTTTTTTTTAATTTAACAGCTGAAAGCTTAAGTCACCTAAAGGTGACTAACCTCGGGGCTTTTTTCAAAAGAGCAAAGCGCAAATTGTAACGGTGGACAGTATAACTAACATAGGCTCAGTTTTTAAATCTGACGTGTACTACAATAACTTCATCCAGAGCGTTCCACGCCTATTGTATCGGCACGTCAAAATTTGGAACTCACTCCATCGCCGGACTTTTTCAGCCAGTGGTCAGGTTGATGTTGAAATATTCAGCTTAGGTACAACGGATAACGGGATTGAACGGATTGGTTGTGAGGTGTTTTGATGGGTTCGTAGAGACGCAAGGCCTCGCGTCTCTACTTGTCGAAAAAAGCTTGTCGAAAAAGCGTTGTATTTTTTTATTTGCAAGAAAACTAATTTTCCTGTTAACATTCTGTTGACTATAGGAGTTACGCATTGACAGATGAAAAATTTTATGCTCCTTTTTAAATATAATGCATTACAAATTTTGGATGAGTCGTTTTTGCTCAATTTTGACAGATTTAGTCGTGGCTAAAATTTTTATAACCCGATGATATTTATCAGTAAAACAAAAAATTTAGTTTGTCAAGGCGTAAGTCCTAGACTACTACAATTATTTTCAAAAAATTACCTGACTCCCATAGACTCTATTCCTAAACTGTGAAAGTTGGCAAAATGGCATACAGGTGGGCAACACGCTTTGCCCACCCTAAGTTAATTGATTTTAAATCTCCCGAATATGCCCAGAAAAGTTTTGTTCAGCCAAAAATCCGATTTTTTTCAGACTTTACTTTTTAAGTGACAAAATTGATCTGGATAACGATAGCAAAATGGAAATTTCTCTATACTGAACAAGGTTACAAATTAAACTCCCGACGATAGGAGGGAACTTTATGCCCGTGTTAAGTATATAAACTAAAGTTTCTGTTGAAACGAACATTATCGAGAATTCGTGATGAAACCTGCCAAAACTGATCTCAGTTTCTATTTAAATGTGTACCATGATGTTGACTTATTGCCAGAATGTCTGACCCAATTCAGAAAAGTCTATCCGCAGAGCCGTCTGATTCTTAGAGCAGATGGCGATCCAAATCCAGCCATTGCTGATATTGCTCAAGAATATAACGGTGAGTATCACTACGGGGAACGTCTCTTTATTATTGATAAGGGTGGGCGAATTGTTCATGAGATGTTACGCATTTTCTTGGCCAATAACGAAACCCGTTATCTTTTTAAAATTGATCCCGATACGCGCGTGGTTCGTCCCTTCAATGAATTGCCTGATGTACCTTGTGTTTTCGGCACGGTGCAACACCAAGGTGAACTGTTTTCAATTCAAGGCGGATGCCTTGGTATGACGCTTGATATCGCCCAAAAATTTTACCAATCAGAATTTTTTCTGGATGCGGCCTTAGCCAAGCGCCCTCCGCCTTGGGTTCTCAACCAGAAATTGGCCCGGCGCCCAATGCAGCTTGGATTAACCAGCATTGACTGGGCAGTGGGTTGGGCGTGTAGAATGATGAATATCAAATTGATCGACTGGCCTGAAATTATGAGTGAATGGAAATTAACACCAGAAAATGATGATCTGCGCTATGCGGTGACACATCCTCACAAACCGACTCCTCCAGAGCCAGAAACGATGCTAACGAATTGAAGTTGCCGAATTGAAGAATCATCGTGAATTTTTGGGTGTGTTCCACTTGTCCTTTTAGAAGTTTTTATCAATAGGGCCATCAATCAAATTAACAGAATCAATTCTTGACAGGAGTCCAAACTTTAGTTTGGCAGGAGTCCAAACTTTAGTTTGGCAAGATTCCAAACTTTAGCTTGGCAAGACTCCAAACTTTGGTTTGGCAGTGCCAGAGAAAGTTTGGCAGCGTCAAATTAAAATGAGTATCCCTTTTTAAAGGAAAAAGTGAAAAATATCTATTATAAATCAGTCTGTTGAAAAAATACAGAACTCCTATGATTTCAGGACTACCCATTTTTTTGAATTACCCAAGACTTTGAGGAATCATTATGAATTCCGGTGATACATTGACTCAACCGGTTGAGGCGCCTAGAAACCGTTATATTGCCATGTTTCACATTGGGCGTAGTGGCAGCAGAGTCTTGGCAGATATTCTCAATCAACATCCACAAGTTTATTGGGATGGTGAAACATACGAACGCCTCATTCAGGATTGGGAGAAAAAAGGCAAGACTATTGGTACTCATGGCTTACCGGTTGATCTGATAGAACATCTTCAGCAACGGATGACGGGGACGGAAAATACGTTTTTTGGGTTTGAAGTTAAGTTTTTTCATCTTAGGCTGGCTCATATCACATTACAACACTATGTTGAACATCTTTACCAATTAGGGTTCAGTCACTTTATCATCCTTAAACGTCAGAACGTTCTCAGAAAAATTGTCTCAAGCGTGATTGCCCACAAGAACGCTCAGTATCATATATCGGCTAACGAAAAAACCAAAAAAACTCGGATTGAACTAGATATAGATAATGTGCAAATTGACCGCGATGCTAAGCCCTTGATAGCCTATTTGCAAGACTACGAAAAGAGTTTTCGCACGCTCGAAACGCTTCTAAAAGATCAACAGGTTTTACAACTGACTTACGAAGATGACATTTCTGCTAATCCTTATGTAGGATACGAAAAAATCTGTCACTTTCTTCAGGTTACGCCTCAGGCGGTTTCTATTCGATACGGCAAAACCAATCCATTCACGTTAGCCGAGATGCTTATCAACTTTAGAGAGGTGGCGCATCTACTTAAGGGAACGCCCTTTGAATGGATGCTGTATGAATGAGAGTCGCTTAGCTATGTACAAAGCGCCGCTATTGCACTGTTAATATATATAAGGCATATTTATTATAGCCAGGGGCGATGCCCCTGGCTATATTAATCTCGCCCCGTTGGGGCTTTTCTTGTTAACCTCTATTAGCCACTTCGGTAAGTATTATTAAAGCCAGGGGCAACGCCCCTGGATTTAGAAAAATTCTAGCTAGGACTAGAAGTGTGCTAAGTCTATTTTCACTTAGAAAACGGAGTATGATAAAAATGGATAAAATTGTTCATTCAATCCAAGCAAATCCTAATTTTGTCGCAGTCAATTATAAATATCTCATCAGTTTAGGACGTGGTTGTCAACCGGGAATACATCTGAAACGGAATGGCTTAAAACAAGCCAGTTTGCCGTTAGATTGGCTGGTGACTCGATCGAGCGCGTTAATTTCTTTATTCGAGACTCATTTCGATAAATTTCTTGACAAAGATTATCTCGTGGCTCGTGAACACCGTGCGCCCTACCACGAAAAAATCGTCAACACCTTTTATAATATCACCTTCTTTCATGATTTTTCTGTCGGTGGACTCCTGACGGAATTGCCAGCCGTTCAAGAAAAATATGCCAGACGAATCAAGCGCCTGTATTCCATCTTGGCATCAGAAGGGCCGGTGCTTTTTATAAGAACTCAGCTCGATGAACAGAGCGCACAGCAATTGACGCGAAT
>QNER01000576.1 GCA_003646175.1 Candidatus Parabeggiatoa sp. nov. 1 | reverse complement strand
TTCCAATTGGAACTTCCGACTGTCTCGAACCGATTGGAGCTGATTAAAGGCATTTTGCCTAAAAAGCGCGACAGTATCCAACAGGACATGTATATCGCCCTCGCGTTCTGCAAAAAACGCTTCGACTTGGGCTTTTTTGTTTTCCCGGACACTTTCCAGTTGGCTAAAGGCAGCTTCTGAAAGTGCATGACGGCTTTGGAGCAAAAAAGCGATGCCGGCGATAGTGAAGATGAGTGCTATCCCAAAAAAAGTGACAGATAGCTTGGTGCCGATTTTCATGTTATTGAGCATTGTGCCTCCTGTTTGGTATAAGTACAACGGATTGACGGAATAAACGGATTAAAAATAATAACGAGTACAACGAATTGACGAAATAAACTAAGTACAACGGATTGACGGAATAAACAGATTAAAAAGGCGTAGCCACCCAATGTGTTTTTATTGCCCACCATCACCTCCGGCAACCAAAATACATTGCCCTACATGAATAATACTCTACATCAAATTTTGGGGCCGGCAACCAAAAGACGTTGGGTGGCTACATCAAATTGAGGTCACACCCATTCGTTTATTTCCGGGATTCGTTGTACTCAATCCGTTGTACTCGTCCTCAATTAAAAATCTTCCCATCCGTCGTTGTGGTGAACGGAATTGGGAACTGAATGCGCTGGCGGTGCGGCCGTTTTTGGCTTGTGTGTGTGTTTGACGATTGGCTTTTTCTCAATTGGCGTTTTCTCAAACCGCGGTGGTAAGGCCTGTTCACCAATATTGAAAAACGCCACCTGTTCTTTCAGATCTTTAGCGCGTTCCTTCAAAGATTCGCTGGCCGCCGCAGTCTCTTCCACAGCGGCCGCATTTTGCTGCACCATTTCATCCATTTGCATGACGACTTTATTGACTTGGTTGATACTAGAAGATTGTTCCACCGATGCGGCTGCAATTTCCGCAACAATGTCGCTGACCTTTTTCACCGACGTGACTATTTCTCCTAGCGTTTGACCAGACTCGTTAACCAGTTTAGTGCCTTCTTCTACTTTAGTGACACTATCTTGGATTAACCCTTTAATTTCTTTAGCCGCCGCCGCACTGCGTTGAGCTAGATTACGCACTTCAGAGGCCACTACCGCAAACCCCCGTCCTTGTTCACCAGCGCGGGCAGCTTCTACCGCCGCATTGAGAGCCAGCAAGTTTGTTTGAAAAGCAATCTCGTTAATAACGCTAATGATTTCAGTGACTTTTTTACTGCTACTACTGATTTCGGTCATCGCGTTGATAGCCGCCCCGACGACTTCGCCACCGGTAGTTGCCTGCTCTTTCGCGCTACTGGCTAACTGGTTTGCCATCTTAGCATTATCCGCATTTTGCTGCACAGTGCCAGTCAGTTCTTCCATGCTGGCTGCGGTTTCTTCCAACGAGGCGGCTTGTTGCTCAGTGCGTTGACTGAGACTGACATTGCTTTGCGCGATTTCTTCTGCGGATGTATCCACAATCTCCGCCGTTTGTTGAATTGATGTTATAGTGGTTCTTAACTGGCTTTGCATGTCGGCAAAGGCCTGTAGCAGTTGAGCAATTTCGTCTTTGCCAGTGACAACAATGTCATTATTCAAATTTCCCGCAGCAATGATCTGAGAAGTCTCCACCAAATGACCCAAAGGCCGTTTGATACTCTGGGTAATCAACATAGCGATACCAATAATAACGGCTAAGCCCACCAGAAGAATAATGCCTAACCACCATTTAAGTTTTGTCACCGCCGCGAAAGCCTCCGTTTTATCCATCTCAACAATAACTGCCCAACTGAAGTTGCCTACCTTCAGGGGAGTATAGGCGGCAAGGACGAAATTGTTAGCGTCATGGTACTCCGCAATCATTTGGGTACCGGTTTCACCAGATAATGCTTTATGACTGGCTTCGGTATCGACAGCACCCACGCTGGGATGGGCAAAAGAAGCTTTTACCGAATGAGTCGCCGGATTATGGATAGAATTAGAACGCATCCGTTTATCGCTACCAACCAGATAGGCTTCGCCCGTTTCACCCATCCCTTCACGTTGGTGCATAATTTCGTCTATCTTAACGTCACTTATCTGTAAAGCCACCACCATTGCCACGGCATCATCAACAATCAGGGGATAAGCAATAAAAGCGGCCGGCTCACCGTGGCTGGGCGCATAAGGTGCGTAATCACTGATACCGAAGGTTTTAGTCTTTAGCACTTCTCGAACCAATTGGCCAAGCCTAGAATTGGCATACTCGCCAGTTATGATATTGGTATTGTAGTCCGATTCATGCATAACCGTGTGAAATATCCGCCCTTGAGGATGGATCAAGAAGGCATCATAATAGCCATATTGGGCAATATATTGGGTGAAGAAATCTTCTTGCTTGCCAGCTACTGTGAGTCTGAGCGATTCTTCTAACCCAATAGTGACAATAATGGCCCACTTTATGCCGGGAATTTTTAGTGGGGCATAGCTCGTTATTTCGACATCGCCGGTACTGCCTATCTTCATTGTAGTGCTAAATTGTCCGGCTAAGGCATTAGTCATATCCTTGCCGGTTTTTTCAACACCGACCACATTTTTACCTTTGCCCTTAATCACTCTATCGCTGCGATAGCTCGTCTGATCCGAAAGTTCGCCCACCAAGTAAGCTTCCCCCGTTTGCCCCAACCCTTTACGCTGTTGCACAATGGTGTTTATTTGATCTGGGAGTATGCACAACACCAAAACGCCGATGAGTTCGCCGCCTTGAAAAACCGGGGCTGCAAAAAACGCAACTTGCTGATTTCCGTCTGATAAAACACAGGGCGCAAAATCTTGAATGGTTATCCCTTTCAAGCCGTTTTTAAAAGCACGACTCAAGGGGCTATTCTTGAATTCGCTACTGAGCACATTTGGCACATTTTTGCCAATTTTGACATTTTTAGAGGTTGAGTAAACAATATGGCCATCTTTAGCAATTAGAAACAAATTGTAATAGCCATGCTCTTCCTTGAACTTTTTCAGTTCAACGTTGAATTTCTTCTCAACAGCACGCCAAGTTGTCTCACCTGACTCTTTATTTTCCACCGCAGCCTCAAATTGTGACAAAGCCTGTGAAATTGAAACACTTTGCGAGGCAAGCGTGACATCATGCAAACGTTCATGAAAGTATTGTTCCAACTGGGACTTTTGGCTTTCTCGGACCGATTCAAGCTTTTCAAAGGCATTTTGCCTAAAAAGTGCGATAGTATCGACAAGTACATGCGTGTAGCCTTTGCGTTCGGCAAAAAACGCTTCGAGTTGGGCTTTTTTGTTTGCGCGTACTCTTTCAAGTTGGCTAAAGGCAGCTTGTGAAAGTGCGTGCTGGCTTTCGAGTAAAAAAACCACGCCTGCGATAATGAAGATAAGTGCTATCGCCAAAAAAGCGATGGCGAGTTTGGTGCCAATTTTCAGGTTTTTTAGCATATTTATTGAATCTCCTGTGAGTGGATGTTGAGTACAGCGAACGATCAAGAAATCCGATTTCTTTTCGATCTCGGATTTCTCACCCCAAAGAAATCCGATTTCTTTTTGAACTCGGCTTTCGAGAAAAAACTTTTTGTGCCGGTGCTGAGTGTATTGGTAAATCATTATTTAATAATTCGTTGATTTCCTAACTGATGTTACGCACTCAACTTCCACAAGATGCCTAGGGATAAATCCCAAGGCTAACAGCTAAAGTCACCTAAAGGTGACTAAATCCAAGTAGTGTCGACGGGGCTTCGATTAGCAAAATGAGCATCCATGCTTAATGAAGCCGTAGCGAACCGCGTAACGTTTTAGATTGGGCTCTGGCTGTCCGGTACCACGCACCGATATCGGGATAGAATCGTTCCCCCATGACTTTACGACGGCTGGAACTTCCTTACGAAAGTGCTAAAGCGGACAGAGACTACTCGCCATCCATGGCTCGCAGCGATTTTATCAGTCGGCTTTAGCCGACTTTCGCTTTTAGCCTTGGGCTTTAGCCCTAGGCTTGTGGAACCATTGTGCGTAACATCAGTTCCTAATTCGTTGTGCTCATTGTTAACCGCGCCTGTGACTATTTTTTCTTTTCTCCTTTTCGCTCGCACCGAATCGCTCCCCCCTTTTCGCTTTGTTTACTACCATCAACCGTGTGCGGGTATGTGCCGGTTCGCAATGTACCATGAGGCGTGTAAACGGTTCGTACTTCAATTTTGATAGCATTGCTATAAGTGCCACTGGCTTTGGGGGGCACAATAAATTCGTAATTCTTATCGGTGTTCTTTAAATAAGTCTCAGCCTGAGTTTCCACACCATCTACGGTGTCAATTAGAAATACGCCTGGGGGTGGCGTGTTCGAGTCTTCACTGGCAGGCTCACCTTTAAAATGTTCCCCTTTTAAAGCAATGACATCACCAACACCAAAAGAATCCGTCGTTTGAGTGATGAGATTATTAAACACATGGACGGTAGGTTATTTTTCAACATGCGCAACTCGCTTATAGCTCGCTCGCGTTTCGACTTCATTCTTGATTTCTGGCAATGGGCGCGTATCAATAGAAAGATTGGCATTATCAGGGGTTATTTCGTATTCTGGATCAGTCGTGTGTGGGGGCACATGTAGTGCGGCACGAAATGATACCAGACCATTGACAACAACAATGTTACCATTGGCGACTTCTTTACCAATTTCCTCGACAAGTGCCAATACCACGGACTGAACGGTGCTATTATTTAGCGAGGTACGTTCCGCAATGTTTTGAACCATATATGAAATATCCATCTTGCGGTCATGTTGAACGATAGCCGAGTATGTGCCCGGCTGTAATGGATTGGGTTCCATCGCATAGTTGATTTTTCCAGTTCTTTGGTACATTGAGTTATTCTCCTTACGCTATGTGTAACTTTTATAACTCATTGATTTTTCAACCATTGAAATGGGTGGCATCCATCCATCGCGGGTTTGCACTTTTGGTTAAAGTTGTACATCACGTTTTTTTAATAAGTGGGATATTTTTTTAAATGATAAACTATAAAGATGGGTTTATTCAATTAGGTGAGCTTAATTCGATCTCATTCGGCCTGCCTAAACGATCCAATTAGGCGGGCCTAATCGATCCAATTAGGCAGGCATAATTGATTTAACGCCAATGCGGCGTTAATTATCAGCACGGCAAGTTAACCTGATTTTCCATGCACCACGTTGCGTATTTTGTGGTTTATCCCCTATGGTATACCTTTTAAAGCAAGCATCAAATACGGTGCAAGATCATAAACTCAGCTTTTCCTTTGTGAAAATTGCCAATTGAAATTTAAATTAGGAATTAAGAATTGCCCATTGCCGGCCAGTTTTTCCAGTTTTTATTATTATTCACTCATGTTACGCACAACGCTTCAAAATGATAAAGAGGGGCAACCATAAAGGATTGCCCCTACATTTAGTTATATATTGTAGGGGCAATCCCTTGTGGTTGCCCCCTTTGCGGTTGCCCTTTCACCAAACATCATCATGGTATGGAACTTTCCGCTTTATTGCACAAACTGTGACATCGTCGA
>QNER01000575.1 GCA_003646175.1 Candidatus Parabeggiatoa sp. nov. 1 | reverse complement strand
TGAAAACTCTGATTTCGAGGTTCAAGTTTTTCTAGAAAAACTTGAAGCTCGAAAAGACAATTAAGTACAACTTCTTTCCGGATTTAACGGATTTGTTGATAACTGATGACTGATGACTGATAATGATAACTGATAACTGACTATGGATACTCTCTTAGTGGTTGATGATATACCCGATAATTTAAGACTATTGCTTAATTTTTTAGGTAAGCAAGGTTTTAAAGTGCTAATTGGTCAGGATGGTAAAGAGGCTATTAACACGGCTGAGTTTGCTCAACCCGATTTGATACTGTTAGATGTGATGATGCCGGGCATGGATGGTTTTGAAGTGTGTAAAACACTCAAAAATAATGAAACAACGAAGGACATCCCTATCATTTTTATGACTGCACGGACAGATAGCGTTGATAAGCTCAAAGGTTTTGAATTAGGCGCAGCCGATTACATCGGCAAACCATTTGAGCAGGAAGAAGTGTTGGCTCGGATCAACACTCAGTTGAAATTGCATAAATTGCATCAGCAATTACTGGCGGAAATCAATCGCCGCAAACAAGCAGAAATATCTTGGCAGGCGGACCGAGATGGGTTAGCAAAAAGCATGGTGGAATTACGTCAGTTGAATGCGGATCTGACTCATGCAACTCAAGTCAAAGATGAATTTCTTGCCAACATGAGCCACGAATTACGTGCCCCACTATATGTGATTTTTACCATATCGGAATCGCTCCAAGAAAAAAATTATGGCCCTCTTAACGACAAGCAATACCAACACATACAGACTCTCAAAGAGAGTGGTCAACACTTACTGGATTTGATTAATGACATCCTTGATTTGGCCAAAATCGAAGCCGATCAATTAACGTTAAATATCGACACCTTTTCTGTGAATGACGTTTGCGAAGCCAGTTTACGCATGACTAAGGAATTGGCTTATAAAAAACGAATTCGGGTTTTGACTACCCAAGATGACATGGTAGGCACGATTCAAGCCGATGCACGTCGCTTAAAGCAAATCCTTGTCAACTTACTGAGCAATGCCGTTAAGTTTACGCCCGAAAGCGGTTCGATTAAATTAGTGGTTAACGGTGATGTTGAACATGGTATGGTTGATTTTAGCGTTGAGGACACGGGCATGGGCATTGCTGAAAACGATAGAAAACGCCTCTTTGAACCCTTTGTGCAACTGGATAGTAGTCTTAATCAAGTGCAGGAAGGCACCGGCTTGGGTTTATCCTTAGTGTATCGTTTAACGGAAATGCATGGTGGCAGCGTCTCTGTCGAAAGTAAAGTGGGTTTGGGTAGCAACTTCACCGTCTCGTTGCCGTGGCAACCGAGCCATCAGAACAAACCCTCTCTTCCCAAAACAACTGCCCCTGAAAAATTAGCCACCATTGACAGTCTTCATGACGGTGCTGTGATTTTATTAGCGGAGGATCAAAAAGAGACTGTTAAAATTGTCTCCGACTATCTCAGCATGGTGGGTTACCAAGTCCTTATAGCACAGAATGGGGTTGATGCGGTTGAGCAGTGCCGCGCCAAGCAACCTGATTTGATTTTGATGGACATTCAGATGCCGGTGATGAGTGGACTGGATGCGATCAAAGAAATTCGGGCTGAGCCTAACATGGCTACGATACCCATTATTGCTCTCACTGCCCTGGCTATGTCTGGGGATCGAGAGCGTTGTCTTTCGGCCGGCGCGAATGATTATTTGAGCAAGCCAGTTTCTATGAAAAAACTGGTGACTGCTATCGAAGCCCTGTTACCAGAAATGAAAGCTTCGATCTCCGATTTTTTGGAAAAATCGGATTTCTCCAATTTCGGTACCACCCAGTAATGAAAGCTTCGATCTCCGATTTTGATTTTGGGGAAAAATCGGATTTCTCCAATTTCGGTACCACCCAGTAATGAAAGCTTTGTACAGGACAAAAAAGCGTTCAAGTCGTGATGCTATCGCTTTTTTGGCGATAGTATCACGTCACAATGTGTCGACGGGGCTTCTCTCTACAAAATGAGCATCCATGCGTCAATGTGGTCGTGGCAAACCGCGCAACGTTTTAGATTGGGCTCTGGCTGTCCGGTACCACGCAACGAACTTGGGATAGAGTCGTTCCCCCATGACGGGACGTAGGCTGGAACTTCTTTACAATCGTTCCCAGCGGACATAGACGAATCAAAATCCATGGCTCGCAGCGAAATGAAAATACCGCGTAGTGATACTATCGCCAAAAAAGCGATAGCATCACTCAATATTTTACCATTTTTTGTCCTGTACATAGTCATTACAGTCAAGAAATCCGATTTTGGGGAAAAATCGGATTTCTCAATGGTTTAACGGATTTTTTGATAACTGACAACTGATAACCAAATATGGATACTCTCTTAGTGATTGATGATGCACCTGATAATTTGGAAATGTTGTTTCATTTTTTAAGCCTGCAGGGCTTTAAAGTACTCGTTGCTAAGAATGGTGAAGAGGGTATTGAAACGGCAGCGTGTGAACGCCCCGATTTAATATTGTTAGATGTAATGATGCCCGGCATAGACGGGTTTGAAGTTTGTAAAATATTGAAATGTCAGGAAGAAATGAAGGATATTCCTATCATTTTTATGACTGCCCGCAATGAAACCATTGAGAAAGTAAAAGGTTTTCAATTGGGTGCAGCCGATTACCTGACTAAACCTCTTTCTTATGAAGAACTATTAGCCCGTGTCACCGCTCATCTAAATGTACACAAGCTACAGCGGCAACTGAGCCAACAAAATCAGCTGTTAATCGAAGAAAACCAGCAACGACAACAGGCTGAATTGGAACGTGAACAGGCTTTAAGGGACTTGCAAGCCGAGAAAACCTTGTTAGCTGAACGTGTTGAAGAACGCACAACCGAATTACGTGTGGCAAATACTGAATTGGCTCGTGCCCTGCGCCTCAAAGATGAATTTCTTGCCAACATGAGTCACGAATTACGCACACCGCTAACCGCGATTTTGGGCATTTCGGAGACACTTCAAGACCCTGCTTATGGCACCCTCAACGACAAGCAACGTAAAAAATTGAATACCATAGAAAAAAGTGGTCATAATTTATTGACGTTGATTAACGATCTTCTTGACTTTACTAAAATAGAAGCAGGGAAATTAACCTTAGCAATTGGCACCGTTTCTATCAATGAGGTTTGTCAAGCAAGTTTACACATAACCGTTGACAAAGCCGACAAAAAACAAATTCAGGTTTCCACTGCCGAAGAAAATGCTGTGGAAACGGTTCAAGCCGACAAACTTCGCTTAAAGCAAATTCTCGTGAATTTGTTGAGTAATGCCATCAAGTTTACGCCAGAAGGTGGTGCTATTGAATTAGAGGTGATCGCTGATACGGAAAACGGGCGGGTTAACTTTAGCGTTCAAGATACCGGTATAGGCATTGCACAAGAGGATCTAAAATACCTGTTTGATCCCTTTGTGCAAGTAGATGGTGGTTTAAATAGAGTGTACGAGGGAACCGGATTAGGTTTATCTTTAGCACACCGTTTGACGAAAATGCATGGTGGGCAGATTTCGGTTAAAAGTGAAGTTGGCAAAGGTAGTCGTTTTACGGTTTCGTTGCCTTGGCAATCTTAAAACTGTTTTTGGCGGAGTCCAAACTCCCAAACTAAAGTTTGGACTCCTAAGTTTGACTCCTATTTTTTGAAAAATAAAAACTCTTTCACGCTCGGTTGTTAACTCGTGCGTTCCTCCACAGGCACATAGTCACGCTGCGCTGATCCAGTGTACAACTGACGTGGACGACCAATCTTCAAATTAGGCTCGTTCATCATTTCCGTCCACTGAGAAACCCAGCCAACAGTACGGGCAACGGCAAATATGGCCGTAAACATATTCAATGGAATATTCAAAGCACTCAGGATAATGCCAGAATAGAAATCCACATTGGGGTACAGTTTGCGTTCAATGAAATAATCATCGGAAAGCGCAATCCGCTCCAACTCCATCGCGATTTCAAATAAAGGCTGCTGTGTGGTATCCAACTCTTGTAACAGTTGGTGACAAACTTCCCGAATAATCTTGGCACGCGGATCATAGTTTTTATAAACACGATGCCCAAAACCCATAAGCCGCGTGGAACTGTTCTTATCCTTAAACTTAGCGATATAGTGAGGAATGTTTTTCGGGTGATTAATTTCCTGTAACATCCGAATGACAGCTTCATTCGCGCCACCATGTGCCGGCCCCCACAACGTCGCCATGCCTGCCGCTGCACAGGAAAACGGGTGAGCTTGTGAACTACCTGCCAAGCGTACTGTTGAAGTACTGGCATTTTGTTCATGTTCAGCATGCAGAATTAACAAGATTTCCAACGCTCTGACGGCGGTTTTATTGGGATGATAAGTTTGTGTCGGCACAGCGAACATCATGTGCATGAAATTTTCGACATAACCTAAGTCATTGCGTGGATAAACATAAGGATGACCAATCAAATACTTATGACTATTGGCCGCAATGGTTGGCATTTTGGCAATCAGGCGTAAGGCACTGCGGTTGCGCTGTTCAGGATTTTTAATATCCATCGCATCATAATAGTAACTTGACAACGCGCCGACAACACCGACGAGTATTGCCATCGGATGAGCATTATGTCTAAAGCCGCTGTAAAAACGTAGCAACCCTTCATTTAACATGGTGTGTTTGCGGAGGGTTGCGGTGAAATTTTCCATTTGTGCCTGTGAGGGCAATTCACCGTACAACAACAGATAACACACCTCCAGATAGCTGCTTTTTTTAGCCAACTGTTCGATAGGGTAACCACGATACAATAAAATGCCTTTGTCCCCGTCAATAAAGGTGATAGCACTTTCGCAACTGGCCGTCATCATAAAGGCCGGATCGAAAGTAAACATCCCCAATTCACCATATAACCTTTGGAAATCAATGACCGGGGGGCCATGTGTCCCCTTTTTAATAGGGCATTCAATGGATTTTCCCGTGCGGTTGTCAGTAATTGTGACGGTTTCCTTGCTCATTTTTACCCCTTTATTAGATTGTCTAACTTTAGTTCCAGGGGCGTTGCCCCTGGCTTTAATAATACGCCCCGTTGGGGCTTTAAAACCTAGCCCCTTCGGTGCGAAATTAATAAATATAGCCAGTGTAACTACCTGGATTTTAAGCAAGAACAGCCAGGTAGTTACACTGGCTTTAATAATACGCCCCGTTGGGGCTTTAAAACCTAGTGCAGGAAAGCGGAAGTTTCCGTACCACCCCTGCCAACAGCTAAAGCAGTTGTCTAAAAGCTCAAGTACCCTAAAGGGCACTACAAGACTGCCCTGCCTGCTTTAGCCTTTTTCGCTTTTAGCTATGAGGTTTAGCCCATGGCGGTAGTGGTATGGAAACGGGAACGCTAGGGGGTGGTATGGGGATTTCCGCTTTCGTGCACTAGTACAGCAAACACTAAGTTCGTATAACATTAGAGTTGTCCGGAAATAAGCCTTACGCTGCTTTGCCCCTGAAAGGGGCTGACATACTAGCCTAGGGCAACGCCCTAGGATATCATT
>QNER01000574.1 GCA_003646175.1 Candidatus Parabeggiatoa sp. nov. 1 | reverse complement strand
TGCCGGCTGCGCCGGCCAATTTCCAACTGGCCTTAGTGGGTGCCGGCATTCGCGCGACTTGGGATGCGCCCGCTGGTAATGAAGCCTTGACTTATCACTTATATCGCGCAGCGGATGAAATAGTTGCCATCACCGGTTTGACAGCGATAAAAACCGGCATTACGGCACTCGCAGCCATAGATAACACGCCGTCCAAAACCGAACACTATTATGCTGTTGTTGCCAGAGATGCGGTTGGCAATGAATCGCCGGTGTCGGATTCTGCCTATTTGAACTTTGACTTGTTGCCAGTGGCGACGTTAGAAGTGATTCAAGTGGGCGAAAAATCGCCCGTACTCAGTTGGAGCCACGCCGCGGCCAATTTGACTGGGTTTGATGTCTATCTGGGGGCAGAAACGGAACGTGTTAAAGTCAATGCCACGCCCTTACAAAACACCACCTACACGGACACCGGTTATAACCGGCAAGAACGTATTTACACGGTGGTTGCGATAGACAGTAATGGGGTAGAAAGCCTTGGACGCACAGTGGTTTTACCCCAATTGCGCGTTGAATTGCAAAATACCACACCGATTCGGCGGGGCCAATTTAATACGTTGAATTATCGGGTGACCAATCAGAGCAGCCACCCGGTTACCAATCTGTCATTGACCGCCCAATTGGGCGATTATGCCGTTCATTCCCAACCATTTGCGCTAACGGCCGGCGAAACCAAAAACGTGCTGGTTGTGGTGGGTGGTTATGCCGATTTAGCGGATATCAGTACTTTGGTTTCCACGCTGGCAATCCGCCCTGAGTCTGGCGAAGTGACACGCGTTGTCCGCCAACAACAGGTAGAAATAACGGATGGCAGTAGCCTAACCATTAGTTTGCAATCTAAACAAATGACTCGTGGCAGCCAAGGTAAAGTGAAATTCACTGCCGAAAATACCAGTGCTGTCGATCTTGAGATTGTGATAGCCACAGCCGGTGGCATAGCTGCCTCGGATGAAGTCCAGTTTAGGTTGCTGGATGAAGATGGCAATGTGTTGAGTACACAATCGTTTCAGCAAACCTTAGGTGAGCATGTTATCGCGTTAGCCAATGGTCAAACCGTCGCACGTATTCCGGCGGGTGGTCGTTTTGAGTCAGTATGGATAGATATGCCAGTACCCGCTTCTGCGCCTTCTGATGTCAAACTCCAATTAACGATTGATAAGATTCATTATCATCTAGGCCAAGAGGACGCTGTCAGTATTGCGGGTATAACCAGTCGCCAACCGGTGACACTGGTTGATACCAGTTATTATGGTGAAATCACCAATATCACTCCGGCGACTTCTTATGGTGGTGAACCTATCGTGATTATTGGCAACGCGATAGAACGTGCCACGTCCAATGCGATGCCCTTAGTCCCGTTGCAACTGGTGATTAATTTGCGGGGCTTTGAGCGTAGTTATCAGGTTTATACGGATCAGAACGGTGGGTTTTCCCACACCTTTACGCCTTTAGTCACCGAATCTGGCCATTACAAAGTGTCAGTTGTCCATCCGGAACTGACGGAACGGCCTGAGCAGGGGCAGTTTGTGATTCAGCGGATTTCTCTGGGCGGTGAAAGCGATTACACGGTTAGTTTACGCATTCCATTCAATTATGAACAACGTATTGATGTGCCAGTGACTGCGGGCGCGAGTGCTGAAGAACATAATGTGCGTCTGGTTTACGAGGCAGTTGATCAGCCATTAGGCGAACTGCCGGCTGGTGTGCAAGTGAACTTGGGGAATGCGTTATCGGTGCTACAAGCCGGCGAACGGGCCCAATTAAGTTTGACCGTGACAGCCGATAGTACGGCCGATGCCAGCGGTACGCTAGTTGCCAAAATTCTGACCGATGAACGTGGTGATACGCCGATTGGACGGGTTATCGTTAATTACCAATTCTCGGCGGCGCAACCGGCATTATTCCCATCGCCCAGTATTATTGAAACCGGTGTGACCTTAGATAACAGCGTCACTGAAACCATAACGCTGGAAAATAAGGGCTTAGGTGATCTCACTGGGCTGACTGTGGCCTTGTTAAATGAAGATGGCACGCCCGCGCCGGCTTGGATTTATCTGACGACACCAGAAAACTTAGGGACGCTGGCGGTGGGTGAAAAACGTGATGTGCAAATCATGGCTTACCCTTCTGGCTCTGTCAGCGAGGGTGATTATCTGTTTATGTTGCGCGCCGGTGGCGATAACGCTGCACCGACGGATATTTATGTGGCGATTGCGGTGACCAAATCGGGTGTCGGTAGTATATTGTTTAAGGTGGCGGATATTTATACCGCGACGTTGGATGATCAAGGCAACGTGATTGAAGGATTAGCCGGCGCGGAGATTCATCTCCAAAATGAAAAGGTGTTGACGGTTGACGAAACCTTAACCACCGATAATGTCGGTGAAGCCCTGTTTAGTGATTTGCCGGCGGGCAGTTATAAGTTCAAAGCCACCGCCGAAAACCATCAAGAAGTGATTGGGCGTTTTCGGATTAAACCAGGTGTCACCGTCTCAGAAAGGGTTTTCCTCGACTATAACTTGGTAACGGTTGAGTGGTCAGTCACGGAAATTACGATTGAAGACCGTTATGAAATCACGTTAGAGGCGACTTATGAAACCAACGTGCCGGCACCGGTCGTCATACTAGAGCCGTTGTCCGTTAATTTACCTGATATGCAACTAGGTGATGTACATCATGGCGAATTTACGTTGACCAACTACGGCTTGATTCGGGCTGATGATCTGAAGTTTGACTTACCCAGCGATCAATACTTTAAGTATGAGTTATTGGGTAATTTACCAATTAGCTTGGGCGCGAAAGAACGGATCACGATTCCCTACCGGGTAACGGCACTGAAAGCACTGGATCAAAGTGCGGATGGTAGTGGTGGTGGATGTCATGAGTATTTCAGCGAATTTAAGGTAACCTATATTTATAAATGTGCCGATGGTACTCTAAGAACTACAACCGGAACTGCCACTCTATTCAAGAGAGAAGGAGAATGTCCAACGAGTGGCAATGATCGTCTGCCATTATTATTTGGTCGTGGCGGTGGCGGCGGCGGTGGCACAAGCTTCTGTACTGGGTGCGGTGGTGGTAATCAACCGGTAAGACCTAAACCCACGCCAACATCTGAAATTATTGATGGCGTAGAGTGCTGGCCTATTGCTGAAAGATGGGAGCATATACGGGATATACCAGTAGGCGATTATTTCAAACAACTGTTAATTGATGCGGCGGTTGCCACTGGTTGTTCCGTGAATACTGTGCAAATGGAATTCAATGATGATGCGACTGATTTGCGAGTTAAGGTTCCCGGTGGTTCAATCCAAATTGAACGCCTATTTTATGGTAACGCTTGGCATTGGCTATACTTGTCTAACCACTTGAAATTTAACTGGAATGCTTTAGGCAATTACATTGCTTCCATAGATAAAGGCGGCGTTACCTATGAACTGTCAGTCGGTTCATCCGGCACTGTCTGGGAAGTGCCAGCAAATCCTGTTTATGTTAATAAGGATAATGCCAAGATCATCAAACAGGCTGATGGCTATAGATGGCAAAATAAAACGGGCCAATGGAAAGAATACGATCTGAACGGGCGGACGACTGCCTTTGGTAATCGCCAAGGCACTATCGGGAAATTGCTCTATCCGGCTACGGCCAATGCGTCGGCTATCGGGATTGCGGATCGCAATGACCGGCAAGTGTTCTGGTTTGAATATAACCCAGATGGGCAATTGTCCGCTGCGCGTGATTTGGATAACAGCCGAGTGGAATATAGCTATCTTGGTGAGCATCTCACTGGCGTTAAGGATGTCCTTGGACAAAATACTGTCTATGAATATGACAGCCGGGGGTATCTGGTTAAAAAAATTGATAGTGGTAGCCGGGTTACGCTGGTTGAATCTGATAGTTATGGTCATCCTACCGCTGTTACTGGTGCTAATGGCGATGGCTTTTTCTTTGAATACTTTTATGATGCCAGTAAGAAAGAGTACTATAGCCGCATGACTACTTCTTCTGGAAAGATTAAAGAGGTTTGGTATAACAAGGATGGGGAAACCAAGCGGGTGGATATCAATGGCAGAACCGTCAAAACGCTGGATAAAGATCGGCGGGATTTGCTGATAACAGATGAAAAAGGCAATGTCATCCGCAAGAGCTATGACGAATGGAATAATCTGAACCGGGTGGTTTATCCTGATAAAAGTACGGCATCTTATGAGTATGAACATCGTTTTAACCGTCTCACTCGTGCGGTGGATCGTCGGGGTTATGTGACAAAATACCATTATGATGAATATGGGAATTTAGTGCAGAAAACTGAAGCGGTTGGCACGGTGGCGGAAAGAGTGACAACGTTTACTTATGATGCACAGAACCTGCTTTTGACGCTGACTGTCAATGGCGATTCCAATACCGAAGCGGCCACAACAACTTTTAGTTATGACCGTAACGGGAATATTGCATCAATTAGAGATCCGTTAGACAATACGGTTGAATTTCTGCAATATGACAATATGGGCAATCCATTGGAAGTTAAGGATGCCAGAGGATTGACTTGGCGTTACAGCTATGACCGACTGGGCCGTCTCGCGTCCCAAACTGACCCATTAAATCAGACAAGCGCGTATGAATACAATGGTGCCAATAATAATACGGCGGTGGTTGATGTCGCGCAAAACCGTTTTGAGTTTTTTTATAACGAACACAATCAGTTGAACAAAGCGATTGATCCATTCTTGAATGAGAGTCGGATTATTTACAATTCCGATAAATTGCCGGTTCAACTGATTGATGAAGCGGGTAAAACCGGCTTTGCGGAATATGATAACGAAGCGCGTTTAATCCGTTCTATTGACGGTGCGGGCAATGAAATAGTGCCGCATTATGATGACACTAAAGCCAGTTTTGTCAGTTCTTATCTGCCGGCGAAGGTTGAGTATCCGACTTACACCCAACAGCTGTACTATGACAAATTACAACGGTTAGTACGGACAACGGATGTTTTAGAGACCAATACCCGTTATTCGGTAAATTACACGTATGATGCGGCCAATAATGTCGTTAGCGAAATTGACCAAGCGGGCGAGACAACAACTTATGAATATGATCCGTTAAACCGGCTTGTCAAAATCATCGACGCGCTTAATGGCGTAACTGAACTGAGTTATGATGATCGCAATAATGTCACGGCGGTAAAAGATGGGAACAATGGCGTAACGCGCTATGAATATTATCTGAACAACAATTTGGTCAAATTGATCCGCCCAATGGGGGAGGTGACACAATATTTGTATGATGCGGCCAATAATCAAACGGCGCGCTTAGATGCGAAAGGCCAGAAAATCGCCTATTTGTATGATGCGCTGGACCGTTTGACGCAAGTGGATTACTATGCGGCAACTGATCATAGTACGCCCGTGAAAACGGTTCATTTCAGTTATGAAACGCTGGGAAATATGTCGTCTTATGATGATGGCACTACGTCGGCCGTTTATAGTTATGATGCGTTGCAGAGAAAACT
>QNER01000573.1 GCA_003646175.1 Candidatus Parabeggiatoa sp. nov. 1 | reverse complement strand
GGGGCGGGACAATCGGCCGGTCATGAATGTCTCTTGGGATGAGGCCACCGCTTATACTAAGTGGTTAAGCCGACAAACCGGCCACAAGTATCGTTTACCCGCTGAGGATGAATGGGAATACGCAGCCCGCGCCGGCACTGAAACGAGTTACTGGTGGGGTAATGAGGTTAGTTCTAATCGGGCTAACTGTGATGGCTGTGGTAGTCAATGGGATTACAAACAAACCGCGCCTGTGGGTTCATTTTCTCCTAACCCTTGGGGGTTATATGACACCGCGGGTAATGTGTGGGAATGGACTTGCTCTGTTTATGAGATGGAATATGAAGGGGCTGAGCAGCGCTGCGTTCACAAAAAAGAGAACAGCCATAATCACCTTTTTACTCTGCGCGGCGGTTCGTGGGCCGATAAAACAGATGTAGTGCGCTCGGCGAGCCGTGTCGGGTGGACGCGATTGGGCTATGACAAAGATGGCGGTTTTCGGTTAGTTAGAGAATAGCCGTTTTATAGTGCAAGGTTCGCCTTGCACTCCTGAAAATTCATCATGTGGTTAAATCGGTGGTTAATGATGAAACAAAATCCGTTCAAAGGATTACATTTTATAAGTCATATGTTCTCTCATGAGGCTGCACATCTATGGTTTCTCAAATTAGACATCACGGAAGATAACAAAGAGGCGGTGATAGAATGGTTGGAAGATCGCCAGAAATTCCATACTTGGCTGACTTCTATCGTGACGGGCAGTATTGTTTTTTTTGCCGCAACCCATGAAGCGACAGCGACAACTCAAGTGACTGAACTTCAGATGCTAACCTGGGGCTCGTTGATGTTTCTGTTTTTCTCGATTGTGACGAATATGATCTGCATTTGGTCAATTCCTACTTGGAAGTTTCGTATCAAAACGGGACTGTCATGCGTGTTGAGCTAGGTATCACGGCATGGATGAGTGTGTGGTTGTTTCTTATCGGTATGTTGGGGGCTATTATCCCTATTTTCGTGCTTAATTAAGCGGCAACAGATGCTATCCCTGTCGGCTAAAATGGTGGGCAAGAAAAATAAAATACCTTGCCCACCCTACAAAAAAACGTTACATCAACATCAAATTGAGGTCACACCCGTTTAAATACCAAGGCTAAAATGGTGGGCAAGAAAAATACCTTGCCCACCCTACGAACTAAAATGGTGGGCAACAAAAAGACGTTGCCCACCCTACGATATTACATCAAACTGAGGTCACGGTTGCTTGAACGCTGCTAAAGCCTGCTTAATGTTAGCATACAGTTCAGGTACAAAAGGGCGCACTGGCGCACTGATGTCAACGTTCTGCATATCCTGTTGCGGTGCCAATATCACAGTCACTTTATCTAATCCCATTATCGCCACCAGAACAAACAATTCTTCAATAGCCTCATCACCAATGGCTAAGCAGCCAATAGAGACTGCTTTGCCATGAATAAAAATCTCACCTCCCAAATCAGTGCGTTGTTCTTCAGCCGCTTTGCGGCGATCATAATCATTGGGATAGTTAATCTGCATGGAGAGATGATAATTGCTATTAGGATTTAAAAAGTTAAGCTGATAAATCCCTTCAGGCACTTGCCAATCACCTTCGCGTAATTTAGGCCCTGCAACACCACTGGCCGCTAGAATCGGATAGCTGCGTATTTGTGTCCAAATTGCGTCTTGCTGAGCCCACATTTCTAAACGTTTCTCAGCCTTAAAGCCTAACAATGCCAAGCGTTGTGGTGGATAAGGGACCTTCGCTTTTTCAAACCACGGCAAAAGGCGTTCTTTAGCATCAGCACCGAGCTTGGCTAAAACGTCACTCACTGATTTTTTCGTCATCTGTTTTTGAGCTTTCCAAATAACCGCGTCAACAACGGTGCTGGCATGGTTGGGATAAAACCAATACATGCCCGCGCCAACGATTCCTAATAACAGGATAATTCTGAAAACACGCATCAGAATGATTTTCATCACTTTATAGCCTCATTTCGTTTTGATAACTGACAACAAGTACAACGGATTGACGGATTTTTCGGATTTTTTAATAACCAGTATAACGGATTGACTGCGTTTTCGGATTTTTTAATAACCAGCTTCAGTAGGGTGGGCAGTCTTTTTTGCCCACCATTAATTCGGCGGGCAAAAAAAAAGACTTTGCCGGCCCCCTACATTTGATTGATTTCTTAAATGTAGGGTGGGCAGTCTTTTTTGCCCACCATTAATTCGGTGGGCAAAAAAAAAGACTTTGCCGGCCTCCTACATTTGATTGATTTCTTAAATGTAGGGTGGGCAGTCTTTTTTGCCCACCATTAATTATTATAATAATGAAAATTATAGAATCCGTCTCTCAAGCAAGTGTGTATGTCGCTGATATGAGAGCCAGTGGCAAAAAAATCGGCTTTGTGCCAACATTGGGCGGCTTGCATAAAGGACATCAATTGTTAATGCAAAGGGCGCGCGAAGAAAACGACGCGATTATTATTAGTATCTTCTTGAATCCTATGCAGTTTAGGAAACCACAATTTTTGAAATACCCCAGCGATTTTGAGCAGGATATGCGCGTCGCTGAGGAAATCAATGTGGACATGATTTTTCATCCACCAGTGGCAGAAATGTTCCAACATGTCGCACACATAGATAATTTCTTCAAGTTCCAAACGGCAGAAGCGGCGCATCGTCAAGATGAGCATTTTGTGATTGAACAGCAGGATGAAAATGGGATCGATAACTTAGTCAGGGTGCCTTCAAACTTGGTTTACCAGTTGGATGGCAAAATACATCCTTGGACTTTTGACGGTGCTGCAACAATAGTCTATAAATTATTTAATATATTACAACCGGAGAGTGCCTATTTTGGCGAAAAAGATATTCAGCAACTTGCCATTTTGACGAAGATGGCAGAAACCTATTTTCCTGCTATTAAGGTAATAGGTGTGCCGACGCTGCGAGATGCTGATAATTTAGCGTTTAGTTCAAGAAACGTTTTGCTTTCCGATGAGCAACGTCGAACCGCTCTTAGCGTTTATCATGCCCTTAAGCACGGAGAACATCTTATTAGGACAGGTGAGTCTGATGCCGCTATCGTGTTAAACGCAATAAAAGCAATAATAGCAGCGCAGCCTTTGATAAAAATAGACTATATAGACATTGTCGATAAAAGGTTGTTAAAATATGCAAAAAAAATCAGCGACGATATGATTTTATACGCGGCTTTTTTCTTAAATGGCATTAGATTAACCGATACTTTGATTGTTGAGCTATAGCCGCGATAGATAGATACTATCCCAAAATATCTTCCAGATGCTATACCTAAGAAGGGATAGTATCTGTTAAAATTAAAAACAGATACTATCCCCTGAAAAAAAGGGATAGCATCTGGAGATTCACAGATAGACAGATACTATCCCCTGAAAATAAGGGATAGCATCTGTCGCATATTTTCCAGATGCTATACCTCGATGGGATAGTATCTGTTAAAATTATCAATTACCCATTGCCCATTTATGTAATATGTTAAAAGAATACTGCCTCACACAAGATGACAAAAATAGGAAGCGCTGGTTTCAAGATGACTATTTTGATTTGTTTACTTGGGAAGATGAAACCGGGCAAATGACCAGTTTTCAACTCTGTTATGATCGTTTAGGAAATGAACGCGTCATTTCTTGGGATTGTAACAGAGGTTTTGGGCATCATCGGGTTGATGACGGGGAAGCTTCTCCTCACAAAAATATGACACCGGTATTTATCAGAAACGGTTTTTTTTCGTACCATGAAGTGAACCCTAAATTTGCACAGTCCAGCAAACAGATAAGCCAAGACATCAGCCGCTTTATCATGCAAAAATTGGATGAGTATGTGCAACAAAATCCTCACAGTTATTAATAGGTAATGGGTAATGGGTAATGGGTAATCAAAGTTAACGGATACTATCCCATCGAGGGATAGCATCCGTATTTCACCAGTCAAAGTTAACGGATACTATCCCATCGAGGGATAGCATCCGTATTTCACCAGTCAAAGTTAACGGATACTATCCCATCGAGGGATAGCATCCGTATTTCAATCGAACTTGATGATCGAGTATTTCCCTTTACACCCATTCCCCATTACCCATTCCCTATTACCCATTACCCATTACCCATTACCGAAGGCAATCAATGACAACATTTTGCTATCTACACGGGTGGGCATCAAGTCCACAGTCCCGTAAAGCTCAATTTTTCAAACAGTGTTTTGAGCAACGTGGCTTAAATTTACTGACACCGGATTTAAATCAGAATGATTTTTTTCATCTCACGTTGACGCGACAAATCCAGCAAGTGCAGGCATGTTTACCAGCGACACCGGTGACGTTGCTTGGTTCAAGTTTTGGTGGTTTGACTGCTTTGTGGCTGGCAGAGCGGCAACCACAGGTACAACGCCTCGTGCTGTTAGCACCCGCTTTGGGTATGTTAAC
Source organism: Candidatus Parabeggiatoa sp. nov. 1 (assembly GCA_003646175.1). GTDB lineage: Bacteria > Pseudomonadota > Gammaproteobacteria > Beggiatoales > Beggiatoaceae > Parabeggiatoa. Next base: position 1,094 of record QNER01000573.1, on the reverse strand, counting down.
TCACTTTATTGCGGCGATGGGTGAAACAAAATACGCGCAATGGCGTAACCAAGGTGAATTCGCGTTTTATCACCACCGTGATCAGTGTGAACAGTTAGTCAGTTATGCTTTTATACAAGATTTGCAACAATATGTCGATGCTCACTTACAACGGCGCGTGCCTACCTTGATACTGCATGGTTGCAATGATGAGGTAGTCCCTGTCCAAAATTCCCGTGACTTCGTTGCCACTCAGCCTTGGATTCAATTCATGGAACTCGACAGTGATCATGGCTTGAATGATGTACAGGCACAATTGTGGCAAGCAACGGCAGCGTTTTGTCAGTTGGGTTAATCTAATAACGACAAGGATCGATAACTACAAGGATTATTTATAAGAAGGGATTAGTTCGAAGTCAGGTTTGGGTTTCAATTCGTTTTTGGGTCTCGAATTGGGCTACATGATCAAAATCCGTTTTTATAACCAATCCATGTAGTTCTGGTTTTATCCTTTCTTATAACCAATCCATGTAGTTCTGGTTTTATCCTTTCTTATAACCAATCCATGTAGTTCTGGTTTTATCCTTTCTTATAACCAATCCTTGTAGTTTTGGTTTTATCAGTTTTTGGGCTGCACGCCAAACCGTTTGGATAGCGTCAGCATCAATCTTGTAACTGTTTTATTTGTGTGGCTGTCAGGGTTCTATGGGCGGTGCGGATAAATCAAATCCCCCCCCCTAAATCCCCTTTGACTTTTGTGTGTTATGGGAACTTGTTGAATAAGGGACGTTGCAAGAAATAGGTAGTCCTGTACATGTAGTGATTTTACGGATGTAGTGATTTTACGGATGCTATCCCTTCTTAGGGATAGTATCCGTTTGAACAAAAAACTTGGTTTTTCACCATAACGACTACTGCGTCAATTATTTGAGTGTGACTTCATTTGATGTAAAACGGTAATAGGTAATAGGTAATAGGTTAATAGGTAATAGCTATGTACAGGACAAAAAATATAATGCTTTGATTTTTATATTAAAATTAACTGTAGGGTGGGTAAGTTCGGATCAAAGAACTCGAAACGAACTTGCCCACCATTATAGCTTAGGATAAGGGAT
>QNER01000572.1 GCA_003646175.1 Candidatus Parabeggiatoa sp. nov. 1 | reverse complement strand
GCGACTTGTTGCACACGATAAGGATGCCCTTGGCTTTGATGCCAGATATTTTCAAGCGCTTGTTCAGTCAATTGTATGCCCGTGGGTTGCAAGCGTGTTTTGATAAATGTGCGGACTTCTTCGGGCGAAAAGGGCGGCATGTCTAGCCGTTGACAAATGTTGTCTAAGGGAGAGGCTTCCAAGCGCGAGTAATCGTCAGGGAATAATGTGTTTAACGGAGAATGGCTCGCAATTAATAATGTCAACGGCGCGTCTTTACCTTCAGCGAGTCCCCGCAATTCGGTGCGTTCATCGCCGCTAAAAAGTTTGCTTGTCATGCGTTCGATGTTGTCAAGGCATAACACATATTGCTTGCCTCGTAATGCACGATGTAATTCATACCCCCGCGTTTCCTGAATACCCATTTCACCACACAACGCTTTAAAAAAATCCCCTTCATCATGGACAATAAACATATCCAATTCAATAAAAGTTTTTTTTGGCAATTCTTTTGCCCCCAGTTGGCGCACTTTGGACAAAAGCGAGGATTTACCCATTTGGGTTTCACTAATTAACGATAGGTTGGTGCCTTTTTTTAATTCGGCAAAAATGGTGCGCAGTAATGCTTGTCGCCCAAAAAAAGCGTCGGTGATGCGCCCTTGATCAGTGAAGGGGTTGGTGTGGGGTGTTTTTTGCCAAAAGTGTTTTGCCCATTCTCTAATTGTTTTTGCGGCGGCTCGTATTTTTTCCCAAAAAAACCAGAACCCGGTGGCGATAGTCAATATCAGTCCGGTGAGTTGCAACCATTCATTGTTGATAATTGCTTCAATCATAATAAGTTATCTTTTGATGTTGGTAACTTCGTTCAAAGTTCGTTTGCACGTTGTACAAGTGAACCTGAAACGAAAAATAAGCTTTTCAGAAAAATAATTTCAGTTATAAACCTTCAAGGTTTTGGAAACCTTGAAGGTTTTGCCCTAATTTTCTGAACGCCTATAGCTTATTTTTTCAAGTAAAATTTTCTTTTTTTGTCATCAAATTTTTCAATGGCGTAGCGGAGCATGGTGCGGGGCATTTGTTGATAGTGTTGGTTGAGAAAGGTTTCCTCAACGCTTCTATCGCGTTTGCCCACTTCTCGTAGCATCCAGCCAACCGCTTTGTGAATTAAATCATGTTCGTCGTTGAGCAGGATTTCGGCGATTTTGAGGGTGTCATCAAAATCGTTGTGTTTGATGAAAATCATGGTTGCAACAATCGCCATTCTTTTTTCCCAGAGGTTGGTTGAACGTGCGAGTTGGTACAGGGTATCTCTGGGTTTGTTTAGTAAATAGTCGCCTATAATCTTGGGGGCGGAAATATCTACCAAATCCCAATTGTTGATATGTTGGGTGTGGTGGGTGTAAAAAACGAATATCTCTTGTTTTTGGGTAGCATCGGCTTTGTTGTAGTGATTGGCAAGGAGAATCAGGGCGGTGAGCCGGTATTCGTGGATATCGCTTTGTAGCAACGTTTGTATCTCGGTGAGTGGCAGTGTTTTATATTTGTTTGCCACTTTGCGTTGGGTAGGGACTTTGATACCTAGAAAAATATCGCCTTCTCCGTATTCGCCTTTGCCGGTTTTGAAGAAGCGTTGCAGAATTTCTTTTTGGGTTGGCTCAGCGAGTTGTTGAAGTTCGGTTTGAAGTTCAGTGAGTGTTGACATTATGTGTGTTCCGGTTTTCTTTTACCATCACCCAACCCTTTCCTTTAAAGGAGAGAGGGATCTGTTCTTAGGGCAATGCAAAGTAAAAAAGCTGAGTTTATGAGGCTAAGGGAATGTATTGCGGGTGTTAGTTTGCAATAAGTGAAGTCATGTTACAAACTATAGACTTGATACTAATGGCACGCACGAATCTTGATACCTATTTAGATGAAATGACTGATTTTATTGATATATTTGTGTTGGGGGAAGCTTGGCTCAATCAAAACGGATGCTATCCCTTCCCCGGGATAGTATCCGTCAAATCAAAAGAATTCACAAGCCACAACGGATAGCATCCTGAGACGGGATGCTATAGCGTGAGATTAAGCAGAATGCGCGAGAACATCTTCCCCTCGTTCTTTAAGCCGGCTGAGTACCAATTGTGTATGCACGCGTAAACTGTAAAATTCGCCCATGTAGGATAGCGGTACCGAGACTTGTTCAAGGATTTCCTGCTCTAGTGCTTTCATTCGTTTGATTTCCGCATCAATGGCTGTCAAATCGGTGATTTGAGCGATTTCGCTGTCAATTTCACGCAATGTGCTGTACCAGCGAAAAATTTTAAAGCGGATCCCCCAGCTGTATAACGGAAGCACACCCTTCAATAGCGGTAGCATCATCGCAATGAGTGGTATTAACAGAATTTTCAGTCGATCCAGCGTACTGGCTATCCAAAAGGGGAAAATCTTGTGCAGCCAACTAGGCCCGGACTGCAAATAATGACTGGCATCAGGGTTCATCGGAAATTCAACGAATTTGTCCGACGGAAATTGTTTTGGTTTTTCAAGGAGTCCTCCTTTCTGGTGTATTTTCTTCAGTGTTGTCAGTAACAACGGAACCAGATCTGAATGTAAATCTTCACGAGCGACCAAACTCGCCGTTGCCGCTAATAGCGTTTTTTCCTGTGAAGGAATATTCTTTTTCAAATCAATCATCCCTTCTCCAATTTTAACACCGGTTAAAAAGGAATAGCGGCCACGATAAGCCAGGTCACGCTTAAAACTCAACAGTTCAATATCAGAGTTTTTAAGCAATTGAAAAATTCTATCGGCCTTGGGAGACATGACAAAAAAGGCAGCATCAATTTTTCCGGCCTTTAACTGAAGGGTGGCTTCGTTTGAAGAAAGGGCTAACAAAGTGGTATTGTCCTGTGTCACCTCATTATCCTGTAACAGTTGCAGGGCTATAGGCCGTGTGCCGCTACCTTCTTCACCCACTGCGATACGTTTACCACGCAGTTCAAACAAATATTCCAACGGGATATTCTTACGGTGAAAAAGCCACACCGGTTCATAAAAAAGGCTGCCTAAGGACTTCAGCCCGTCATCAGATATCGTTCCTTTTGTGCCACCTTGAACAAGTCCAATTGAGACATCTCCCGATTTAAGCCGCTGAATAACTTCGATTGAGCCAGCCGTCGGTTGAATGTCCAACTGAAACTTATCTTCGGCAAGAAGCGTTTGATATTCCAAAGCAAAAGCATGATAGCCACCGTCCTCTCTGCCAGTGGCAATGCGAAGTTCGTTGGGTGGGGGGGGGTCAACAAATTGATAAGCGATGTAAAAGCTTAAAAAAATAAAAACGAGGGAAGCAATGACAGTTCCCACAATTTTGCAATATTTACATTTCATAGATCAAATAAGTTACTCCGTTTTAGAAGGTAAAATAGATAAATAAGTTGGTTTTTGCACCTTTCAAAAGTAGTTGAACATTTAAGACGTTTTGTCATAGAGTTTGAAATCAAAAACCTTAAAAAATGCCATGACTAAACGTCATCTCATTTTTAAATGCTTTGATTCAATTAGCAAAAAGCCTATTACCTATTGCCTAATGGCACTAACTTAAGGCAACTCCAAAAAATTAATATACCACCGATGGGGCTTACGCTACGGATTGCCCTTGGTATTTTATTATTTGGGAGTTGCCTAAGGACATATCGGGCATCCAAACTTTAGTTGGGCTATCAGGCATCCAAGTTAAAACTTGAATGCCTATCAATTAACCTTTTGAAAAAAACTTCGAGGTTTAGCAACCCCCTTAAAGTTTGGCGCAGATATTTTTTGTAATACCCGATATTTAGAGATAATTACGCGAGGAACAACTTTTTTAACTGATTGAATTTTAAGTATTAAAATCCTTAAAAAATAGCATCCATAGCGAAATCAATAACTTAATAACTTAGCAATTAAAGAGCAATTAAAATTGAGCATCGCGTACAACAACAATGGCAACTCCAACAATCAATAAGAAATATTGTGTCCAACTTCAACATCAAGGGTTGGAATTGATATTTTATTATTTGAGAATTGCCTAATCAACCAGAAAAATTATCAATCATTTTTATCAACCCCGAAGGGGTTTTCAGGCTAAAGTTTTTGCTCGCAAAAACTTTTGCCTTTCAGGTAAATGTTTCGCTCCGCGAAACATTTACCTGAAAATGTGAATAGCCCCAGGTGCAACCTGGGGGAAAAATCGAACCCTGGTTGGTATATTATTATTTGGGAATTGCCTAATCAATATTTGAGTTTCTAACACCGCCTAAGGGTGTCACTTCACTACAAGATATAATTTATTATAAGTCACAGACGCTCAAATGATGAAACCATAAAGCATTAAATATATCATATCATCATTTTAAAACTAATTGTTAATTACAAAAATACTATGTTCCGTCGCTTCACTGTCTATGCAATTATTTTAATGATTGCCTCGCTATTTTTCTACATCTGGCTCAATTATGATTTTCTGTTACCACCCATCAATAAGTGGCCGTCGGCTCAAGTATCAACGTTGCCAAGTCGAGAATTATACACATTGCATGGACATGAGGGGGCAGTGTGGTCACTGGCCTTCAGTCCGGATGGGCAATGGCTCGCCTCTGGCAGCATGGATAAAACTGTCAAACTTTGGGATGTCAACAGCGGTAAATTATTACATACGCTGCAAGGACATGAAAATGCTATTTTTTCTGTGGCTTTTCATCCCAATAATAGACTACTTGTCTCAGGCAGTTGGGATAAAACCATTAAATTCTGGAAAGTGAGTAATGGCAAACTGCTTGATACTTGGCAAGAAAATGAGATTGGCAGTCTCGTCAATACGGTGGCTTTTAGCCCAAATGGTCGCCTACTTGCCGCAGGGTTATGGAACAAAACGATTAAAGTGTGGAAAGTCCATCATGCTAAATTATTACGCCAATTATTACACACGTTGCAAGGACATAAAGATGCGGTATGGGAACTGTGCTTTAGTCACGATAGTCAATTTCTCGCGTCAGCAAGCTATGATAAAACCATCAAACTATGGGATATGAGTAGTGGTGCGTTACAACGCACTTTGACAAAACATCAAGATTCCGTGTTTGCGGTGGCTTTGAGTTCTGATGATAAGCGCCTTGCCTCAGCAAGTTACGATAAAACCTTTAAGCTTTGGGATGTAAAGCAGGGCAAGTCATTGTTCACCTCGCAAGGATTTAAAAGTGTGGTGTTTTCAGTGGCGTTCAGTAGTGACAGTCAATTTTTGGCCACAGGTAATGATGATGCGACGATTTTTCTGTGGGGCATGGACAATAATCAGTTGTTGGGCACTTTGAAAGGACATAAAGATTCGGTGTTTGCGGTGGCTTTTAGTCCTGATGGTCAACACTTTGCATCAGGTGGTGAGGACAACACCATTAAATTATGGAAATAATCTATGTACAGGACAAAAACGTGTTCAAGTCGTGATGCTATCGCTTTTTTTGGCGATAGTCTCACTCAAAAAATCTCGTGATGCTATCGCTTTTTTTGGCGATAGTCTCACTCAAAAAATCTCGTGATGCTATCGCTTTTTTTGGCGATAGT
>QNER01000571.1 GCA_003646175.1 Candidatus Parabeggiatoa sp. nov. 1 | reverse complement strand
TTGGGTGTTGAAATGGGTCATCTTCTTGTTGACCATGTTTGCGCCACCCGGGCCGTTGGCACCGTACATCTCGGCCGCTTGTTCCGCTGTCTTTTCGGTGTCGTGCAACCGCATGGTGCCTTTCAGTTCGCCTTTCTCATTAATGAAGGTGGGGCCTTGGATACCGTCGGCACCTAACAAGCGCATTTGCTCATGCAGAGTACGTCCATGCGGAAGAGCCGTTTGTCGAAAATCAAGATTTGAGCTCTTTGAACAATTTAAACAGATGAGGACGTTTTAAGGTATTGAATCAAATAATCTTGATGTTTAGGTTCCAAGTTTTCCTGTGTTTTCAGGAATGATAGACCATTGGTTGTCGTTAGATACGTTCGTTAGGACGCATCTTTAGTGGTTTTAGGATTATCATTTTTATATGACCACTCATCAGGGCGGTGACAGTTGGCGCACTGTTTCTGAAAGTGTTGCGTATGGCACTCCATACAAGAATTCTTGTGAGCTGATGCGATGACTGAATGTTCGTCGCGTTCTTTTGGCCCTCGATCTGGGTGACGAAAGGCATCGGTTTCCCATTCAGGGAATGTCGAGAGGTGGCAATTCAAGCACTTATCTTCTTGATCATGACAGGAGAGACAAAGTTGTCGATTGGCCTGTGCCAGTTCACCATGCTTGTTTTTCAAAAACTCTTCGTTGTGCATTAATGGAATCGAATTTTCGTGACAGCTCGAACAATCCTTCTCAGTCAGATGTTGGCTCTCAGAACTCAGTTGGTTCGCGGCCGAAGGAATAGGCGTTTTTGCCCAGTAAAATGAGGCGAGGGCCGTCACGCCGGTCATTAGCATCACAAGCAACCATTTCATAACATTTCCTTTATTATAGAATAGACTTGTCCGTCAATAAAAATTTAGCTAATAAAAACAAATAGTTAAATTAACAAAACCCTTATTTTCGGACAACTCTAATTTTCATAAAATTATCGAAGGCAGCCAACAGCTAAAGCAGTTGCCTGAAAGCTAAACTACCCTAAAGGGCACTAGTGCAAGGAAGCGGAAATTTCCAGACTACCACCGCAGGTAAGATTTGTAGGGTGGGCAAGTGGGCACTCGGAACCACGATATTGAAGCCCGCTCCACCATCTGGGCCTATTGGCTCCACCAATTGGAGTGTTACATAAGAGCCAATTTCTTGGTTTATTTTTCACCCGATTTTTATTCCCTTTTTGATAAGGGATAGTGGGCAAGCTGGCACAAAGCTTGTGGTATTTTTCACGCTGTACGATTAAAAATATGAGGTTTTACAGATCATGTAAAATAAATCACTTACCGACATACGGCCGACTTTGGCATGGTGCTTGCCGAAACGCACAAAACCATCATCAGTCAGGCGTACCTCAACTGGACCATTTTTAATCGTACAGGTCGGTATTTCTTAAGGGCCGAGTGCCAGCTTGCCCACCCGACAAATCCTACAAACAGTTCGTAGTAGGTGCTTTAGTGCCTTTATAGGGCACGTTTTATTGCTTTAGTTGCCAAACAGAAACGTTCTCCACATAGGTGAACACGGCTGTTCTCCCCTACATATGTGGTATTTTGTAGGGGCAAACCGATGTGTTTGCCCTATTTTGTAAGGGCAAACATAAGTATTTGCCTGGGGTGGTGAAAATAAGGTTATTTTGGTCCAAAAACTGACACAGCGTCATAATTCTATAAAAAATAGTTTTCGAGGCAACCGTTTTTTTATCACAACTGTTGCCTCGAAACTTAAATAACCCTATTTTAATTTTTATGCTTTCATTTAGAAGTTTTTCTCCAAAAATACTAACTGAAATTTTTTTTGAAAAAAACTTGAGTATAAAAAACAATTCACAATTCACAATTCACAATTCACAATTAACAATTTCAGGCAAAAGTTTCGCGGAGCGAAACTTTTGCCTGAAACACAATTTTCAGCAGTGTTTTCCCTTAATTGAGTGTAGTGGCATTGACTCAGGGAGTACCTCGTTGTGCTCCGAGGTCTATCCAACGAATCAAGGTAAGGAGTTCATCCCCAGTCAACTGTTTCTCGCCTTGGTTCTCTATCAGCATTTTTGAGGGATGTGGAATGTCCCCTTGAAGTTTACGCGGTGCGTGTAGTTCCTTGCCGGTTAACTTTTCTATCAAATAACTTCTACTTGAGAGTGCCTCACGGTAATTGACAAAGGCCAGCAGGTTGGTAAAAGCATGTTCACCGGTCAGAGCAAGTCCACCCGCTGGATTCTCCTCTGAATGGCAACTGACGCACTTGTCTTCGAGGATGGGACGAATATCCTTTTCATAAGTCAGTCGTGTCAGTGTCACAGCAGTGTTCCAGTTGATCGGCTTAAGCTTTTTGTGCTTCTTGTGATCCCAAGTGGTAGCAGTTCGTGAGGCCGAAGTCACAGCATCAACATGCCGAAAAGTGTCGGTTGGAACGCCAGTCATTGAGCCGTGGCATCCGCCGCAGGTTTGTGCAAAGAGGGTATACGGTACTGACAGAGAATATTTCTCACCAGGGTGCGTATAGAACCAGCGACTCAGCGAGCGCAAGGCCATACGATCTGAATTAAGTGATTGCAGTAAAAAGCTGGCCCCTGATGGCGCAGCCACATGAAAGGAGCCATCGGACGAGAGTGGAACCTCAGCAACCATCACTTGCGTTGGAATCCCTTGATCGCCCTTTTTCTGGGGCAAGCCCGCAACCACTCTAACGAATTTAACCTGATCGATTTCAGGCACGGCCTTGCCAGTCACTGGATCAACCGGTAAAGAGAGGCGTTTTTGCCCCATTGGTGCCGTCTGTTCAAAAAAGGCATCAATCAGATAGTAATCATATATCTGTGCAACGGCCGGGGTGCCATCGGGATAGCCATCAAAACCACGAACCCGTTTCACCTTGCCAAAAAGGCTTTCTTCTGTTTTGAGCTTTTTATGTCCCAAAGGTTCCTTGGCACGAACAACAACTGGCCGTGAAAAAACCTCAGATTGGTCGCTGCTTACAATAACCTCACGTCGATAGTTTCCAGCACTGAAACCCTCTTCTGATTGGAAGGCAGGTTCTGGAATCAAGCGAAGAATGTCAAAATTGGGTGCCGCTTCGGGATCAGCAAGATCAACCGGTCCCGGCGCATAAGCAACAAGAATGCTACCATCAGGCATTGGATAAGGATCGCGGTAAACACCACCTGTCGATACCCCTTTAAACGTTACGTTAGCATCAAGCTTGATCCAACCTGGGACAAAGCGATGGGCCGAACTGTCTGGTTTCCCGTTGGCGTAAGGATGGTTAAAATCATCCAACGGGTTGTTGGGTTCAATCGTGATACCAAACTGATGATCAGAAAGCATCAGCATACCGCCCCAGTATGAGTCTGCATCACGGCCAATACGAATTTCATGTCCGTTAGGCAGCTCGCGATCATCACTGTGGATCGGCACCCCGGAACGATTGCCATTGTGAGGGTGAAAGTCAGAACCGTCTAGGTGCATCCGAAAGAGGGCACTGTTAAAGAAAGGACGATCCTGCTGCCAACCAACACGTAGCATAGAAAATACCGGCGCTCCATCCGAGCGAATTGAGGGACGACGCGCTTGGCTGATAGAGTAAGTCATGCGCTTCAGGGTTTGCTCAAAGGCATCACGTTCTTTGCCAGGTTCGGCCAGGCGCATCCGAAAGCCATCGTAGCATGGGGCCATGCGTTGCTCGACTTCAATCACGTAATGTGTACTGGAATCGTTAGGCTTTGGCAAGGGCCGGTCAAGCATTAATCGACCGTTGACATGATTGATTATGCGACGTGATTCACCCGTGTTTGTGCCACGCACAATCTTGAGCATTTTACCTGTGTAGGTATCAGGTCGTTCGGTAAGCTGTTTGTCAACGATCTCGGTAAGCGAACCACTTTCAGCCTCACCGAGAATCGCGTCAGGACTAGACCGACACCACCTACCGAGGTGATTGGAGGTCATTAAAAGGATTACCCTTGATATGTCATGTCCTTCCTTGTCATCTGGATCAGGATAGTAAAGCGGTTCAATAAAGTGATGCTTAACATTCTCAGAAAAAGTGAGCTGACGTACTGCCTGAGAATGAAGATCAATCTCCCAGATATTAAAGGGTTCTGTCGCGCTACGACGTAGTGCAAAAGCGACACGGGTTGCATCATAACTCACATCAGGTGCTCGTATATCCAACGCACCTTTCGCAGGTAGCAAATGACTCAACACGGTTTCCTTGCCATTGTGTTGCCATACCAGTTCTGCTCCTGGCAGAAATGTACCAGGTTCAAAAAAACGCTCAGGCGTATTGCGTGGACGACGAACAAAGATCAGGCCCCGTTGTTCATTGAGAGGGGCCTTTATTTTCCTCTGAAGTTCTTCTGTCTCCAGCTTCAGCCATTCAACAAGAACATTGTAGTCAGGATCACCCTTGAAAAAAAACGCATTCCCGCCCTTGTGGATCATACCACCTTGGTTAATGGGAATATTCTTGAGCAATTGTTTCGATTGTTCGATGAACTTTCCAAGGCTAACCAGACGGGTTTGCTCACCCAGCATGGCGCGGCGATTTTTCTTGATAATGGCCGAGGTATAACGTGTTTCTAACGCCGGAATGCCGGGATCAAGTTTAAGATCGTTGAAAGCGAGTTGACCGTGACAATTGGCACCCAGGCAAGTTTTGCGTTCAAGGATCGGTATCACCTTGTTGGCAAAGAAGATTTCCGCTTCACCTTCGAGAGGTGGCGCTGCTTTAGGGTGAGCAATACGTTCAGCCTCAATCCAGCGAACAATAGCGCGATAGTCCGCGTCAGCCAACGAAGAAAATATCTCAGGGTGAGAGCGGTCGGAATTTGAAAGCGCTCTTGCCAGAGGCGCACGCAAAAACGAACTCGCTGGTGCGGGTACACTGAGAGCAACTGGCTTTAAAATATGCTCGCCTTCAACATTTCCGAGGCTGCGGTCGTAAGCAATGCGGACATGCTCGTCTGAACTGATTCGGCCGCTCTTATCAACGGCCCAAGCCAGGAGATAATCATCTTCGCTGGACTGAGCGATCTTGGTGAATTCTTTCTCCACGATACCGTGGCAGTTGCCACAACGCCGATTAAGTACGGGTACCACCGTTTGTGCGAAAAGCTCAAAAGGCGTACTCGCTTCGTGACGGGGTGCCTCGATCTCGGCCGTGCTTGCTGTGGCAGTAAACAGCTTGAGAGCAAACTGGGTTCCCAAAGCGCCAAAAAGCACAGCAACAACCAGATAAAGGACAATTTCAACCGTTTTCTTTTCTTTCTTCATTTCAATACCTCTCATAAGATTGGTGGAATAGCTTTTCTGGGCGCATTCCCGTTTTCACGGTTAAGTAAGTACAACGACACAAGCGCGGATAAACAAATTTAGTGCAACGAATTACGGGCCGATAAACGAATTTAGTACAACGAATTACGCGGAAAACGAATTTAGTACAGCGAATTACGCGGATAAACGAATTTAGTACAACACTTAGGCGCTAAAGTGCTTGTTATAAACTTGGGCGCTAAAGCGCCTACTACAAGCTATAACTT
>QNER01000570.1 GCA_003646175.1 Candidatus Parabeggiatoa sp. nov. 1 | reverse complement strand
GATACCGATAATAGAATTCTTGCTTACATTGAAGAAGACTTAGCTGAAAAGCAAGTTGCCAATACCTATCTGCTGATTCAATTAAAAGACAAAATTCAGGAATGCTTAGATATTTATCTCAACCTCTATGAAATTGCCAATCGTTTGGATGACGAATTTCTGGATGCTCAAGTGCATCAATGCTTTTTTGATTCACAATATGAAAAGATGCCCAACCTGACAGAAGAAATACTTTTACCGTTTCTCAAGTTACCATTTAATCACATTGAAAACGTATTGGAGAGTCTTGAACCCGCTATCATGGGGCCGATAACGCAACCACTGCACGATTTGGTTAGTATTGTGCAAAGTGCGCTTATGCCTCGTAAGGATTCAGATGAACAAACGTTTATTTATGATGAGGAACACTCAGAAGAATTAAGTATTGAGATTAACGCTAATGTTACCAAGCGTGATGTTGCTGAAGCTGAGGCACTTATCAAGCAAGGGTTATCTAAAGGCACTTGCACCTTACACGAATTAATTGAAAGTGTTCCTCCCGACAAGGAAAATGAGGGTATAGTCAGAGCATTAGTTGCGTTAGTACATGCCGCTTATACCCAAGACAGCGCAACGTTTTATGCGACTAAAATGGAGAAAAGATTTGTTACCCCCTTCTGTTGTGGTGATGATTTGAGGATTACAAAAAGATAAGGAATGGTGATGTTAAACAAAATAGAAGATGCGGCTTATCTTGTCAGTTGTGGTTTAAAGCCCAAGTTAAATCCACACAATAACACCAGTTACCGCGAGTGTATAGACGCTTACCAGACTGATGATGAGTATCGAGAAATTGTCAAACAAATAGCAACTGGATTTGGATTGCGCGTGTTAGATGTATCCAAACGGGGTATTGTGATGGCAGTGGTAGAAAAACAAAGTCCTTTTTGCCCCAACCTTGCGAATCATATTCATACCCGTTTTGCTGAAGTTGATCAGCGTTTGATGTTTGGTGCTACCATTCTCACTATTGCGGCTATTTGTTTTCCTAATGAATCAAGTTTTGACTATGATCGTGCCCGTTATGTCACAGTGACGGATGTCCGTCATCGACTCATTCAATTGGCTGACTCTTTTAATGACAAACGTGATGAACAAGAGGTGGTGCTGGGATTAACCGACGCTTGGGAAGTCATTAAAGAAAAAGCACAGATTGCACGCAATCCTTCTGGAGGACACAAAGTTGGCTCCTTAGCTCGGGTAGTTGAACAAACCTTTAAATATCTAGCGGAGCAAAAATTTATTTCCCTGAAACCAGATGAAGAGGGCGAAACATACCGTACCCATTCTAAATTTCGTATCTATGTGCGCGAATTTGCATCAATGCGAGCCTTTGAAGTGATTAAAGAAGCACTTGTCAAAACAGAGGACACAATATGAGTAAATTATTGAATTTATGGTTTTCTCGCGTTGGACACAAAGAAGCCAGATTGCACGGGACTCAAATAAAATTTTCTGATCCGGAATTTAATGATAAACCCGTTGATACCATCATCAGCCTACGCAATGGCGGTGGCAAAAGTTCCATTATTCAATTGCTCTATTCCGTATTCCAACCCCGTAAGCAAAAATTCGCTCGGGCTGAAGGTGAGGCTCGGAAGTTTGAAGACTATTTCAGACCAGGTGAATTGGGATTTATTGTTACCGAGTGGACTATTGAAGATCAACAAAGCGGCTTATTTGGGAAAACCAATAAAACCAGAATGATTGGGCAATGTGTTCTGAGAACCTCACAACTCAATGACAGTGGTTCGCCCATTTTGAAACGGTTATTTTTTAGTTTCATTTCCAGCGAAAAACTGTCTTTTCATCATTTACCGTTAGGCTTCAATAAGCAGCCTGAAATGAATATTGATGATTTCAGACTTTGGTTTAATGAACAAGTGAGAAATTCACCGGCATTAGATCCATTTCTCCACGACAAGCAAAAAGATTGGTTAGATTTTCTACGCAATCGTGGCTTTATCCCGGAACAATTTCAGTTGCTCGCCAAAATGAATGAAAAGGAAGGTAGTGCGGATGACATTTTAGCCATTACCAAAATCGAACAATTCATTGATCTTGTCCTGACACCGCTTATCGATCCGAATAATGCCCAAAAATTACCAAGCGTCATTGAGCAACATCAAGAAAAACTGAATAAGGTACCAATACTCAAACAAGAAAAAACACTGGTTGAAAAACTACACAATCACTTTGTGGCGCTGCAACAACCCGCTAATGAATACCTTTCTCTGCTTAAACAGAAACAGGAAAATGCTATAACACGTCAACAAATTGCGGCAAGGGTTATAAAGACTGATATTTCAACACGAAATGATCATAATAATTTGAGAAATGACTTTAATAACCTAAAAGATCAGCAAACTCGTAACCTGCAACAGATAACGAAAGTCTCAGCGGGGATTCGATGGCTGGAATCTGAAAAGCTACGTCTTATCTATGTTAACGAAACGGCAACACATCAATCTGCCGTTAATGTTCTCAACGCGCAAAAACGTCAATATGAGTTACATCTTGCCGCTCAGTATCTTGGCAAATTACGCCAGATAGAGGGTAGATGCACTACCTTACAGAATGAAATTGAACAAGCCAACGCGCCGGTTGCGGAAATCGCAGCCCACCTTCATACCATTGGTTTGGTTTATTATGGGATTGCGAATAACAAGGCTAAAGCCATAGAAGCGGATTTAACCAAGAAATCTGAAGAACACGAGGGAATCCAGAACACGATAGCAGTCACCCAACAAGGAATAGGTAAAACGAAAGGACGTATTGAAACACTGGAAACCGAATCCAATAAACTATTGAAATGGTTAGACGAAGCTAATAACCAATTAAAGCAGCTACAAAAATTGGGTTATATTCAAGTTGATGAAACGCCTGGTATCGCAATAGCGCGTATTGATGAACAGATCGCCACAACTGATGGAGCGATGATTGAACTGAAAGCCACCCTAGAAGAAACTCAGGAGAGCATTTATCAGTTTGGGTTAGAAAAGCAATCTGTTACCGACAAGAAGGCTATGCTGGAAAAGGAAGCTGAAAAAGCCTCTGATAAATTACTGGCATACCAAAATGAGTTACAAAGCTTACCTCACCATCAAACGCTATGCGAATTGCTAGAAGCGGATGAAATCAACCCCTATTCCCCTGACTTAGAAAACAGTATCAAAAATGCTCAAGAAAAATTGAATCAAGAGTTAAGGCTGGTTCAAAACCAGCTTGACTTGGAGCAAGAAGATGTTGATGCGTTATCAGAATCTAGTGTTTTACCACCTGGGCGCGATGTTCGTACTGTCTTACAACATCTCAAAGACAATGGTATCGGTGCCTATAGCTATGGTGAATACCTAACCGTTCAAGGCGATGTAACGCTAAATACGATAAGAAAACAGATGAATACTGATCCGGCGCGGTATGGTGGTATTGCCGTTATCAGCCCAGAACATTTTGAGCGTGTTAAGCAAGAATTTCAAACGCTTAATAATTTGCGCAGCCCGGTACAAATCACGCTCGTCAGTTGCCCAGACACCGTCAATCAGCATGATGGCATGGCGACAGTAATGCCTATGAGCAATGCAACCTTTGACAAAGCGGCAGCGGCTATTGAAAAAGTGCGCTTAGAACGTCACATTGAAAACCACAACATTCGTTTGTCTGAGATTAAAGAAGAGCACAGCACTTATGGTGAAATCCTAAGTACACTAAGACAATTTTTGCAAGCGCATCCTGAAGGCTCAGAAGTACGCTACCAGCAAGCCCTTACTGATATCCAACAGCAGATAGCGAGCGAGCGTGAACACATAGAAAAGCTTGAGCGTGATATTGGGATACTCAGAGAGCGCCAACAAAGTGTTTCAGCTTCCTTAACGGCAACAGAGGCAAACGGAAAGGAACTGAACAATTGTCGAAAAGCGGTTGAGAAATATATTAATCTCTATGAAGAACAACGCCAAGAAAAAGAACTTGAATTACAACAAGCCAAAGCAGAGCAAGCCAACAAACTCAAAGAGATTGAAGAGTTGGAGAATGCCATTACCCAAGACAAGACTCAGGAGCGGCGGCTTGTTAAAGCGATTGATAAACAAAAAAACGATCTGAGGACTTGCAGAGACGAACTGAACAAGATTGAACACCGCTCGCCTAAAGATAGTTTTCTGGTAACACAGTATGAGCATAACACCGAAGAACAATTGAATAATCTTTATTTTGTCAAAAAAACCTCTTATGACAAAGGAGTAGAAGCCTCTGGTAAGTTGGTCGGACAATTGGAAGTGTTGACGACACAAAGAATAGAGGCTCAAAAGGAATATGATACCAAACGTGGTTCGTATGCTGAACAGAATGTTGTTGACACTTTAGCCGGTTGTGAGCAACCCATAGATGACAGCTTAATCAAGACATTGGATGAAAAAGTTCTCACCGCACGGGAAGTTGAAACATTAGCCAAGGCTGATAAAAAGAAAGCCAAGCGTCAAGTTGATGAATTCAAAGCCAAAGGTGTACCTCAAAAACCATATGAACTCACTTCTTATGAATCATTAGAAAATTGTAGTGAGACACGTTGCCAATGGGATAAGCAACTTCAGGAGGCGCAACAGACAGAAAAAACGATACAGGCATCAATTGTCACTACGAAAGCTAAACAGAATCAAATCAGCCAAAGTCTCGCTTTGTTGAAGACAACCGTCAAAGCGGCCAAAGAGGAATTTCCTGATGAATCGCTTTGTGAAACATACAATCCATTCGATTCTGCTGAAGACGCTGAAAAGGAATGGGGCAATATTGGCAAACTGACTAAAAAACTAGATAAGCAACTCAGTGACGCTAAAGGCAAAGTGAATAGTTTGCACAATGCAATCACCAAGATACTCAATGATGACACTTATAGAGATGTCACGCCAGTATTACGTTCCCGCCTTTTGGACATGCAGGAAAATTACTACCACAACGTGGCTGAGAATATCAATGCTTTGACGAATAGAATTGAAGCACTCAACCACTCCCTAGAAAGAGCCGAGAAGGGACGTACTGAACTCGTGGGTTTCTTTAGAAGCTTAGTAGAGTCACCGATTCGACAACTGAAAGGGTTAAACACCGCCTCTAAGTGCCCCCCAAATTCAGGAATTTGGAAAGCATGGAGTGGTTATCCTTTTATTGAGATTAAGATTAATCCAAAAGCTTTGAAAGTAGAATATCTACAACAGACATTGGAAGAGTACCTCAATCATCTGGTTAAAAGCACAGCGGGCATAACAGAAAATCCCGTATTACTCATCCGGCATGGCGTTCACAAGGTACTACAAAATAACATTTCTATTCATATATTTAAGCCATCCGACACGCCCACTTTGGAGCGAACCTCTATTGTTGAAGTCGGTAAATTTTCTGGTGGCGAGAAGCTCACAACCGCTATCATGATTTACTGTGGTATTGTACGACTTATAGGTTTTCAATACAGTGAAAATCAAAACCCATCCAACTTCCTTTTGCTTGATAATCCGCTGGGAAAATGTAACTACATTCCTTTT
>QNER01000569.1 GCA_003646175.1 Candidatus Parabeggiatoa sp. nov. 1 | reverse complement strand
TCGCATCTACTAATATATAGTATTCCAGAAAAATAAATTGGCTAAGGATTTAGTCCCCTTTAGGGGACTTTAGCTTTCAGACAACGACTTTAGTCGTTGGCTGCCAAATTATTTTTCTGGAAATCTATAGTTAGACGTTGTACAGAAAAATCAATCCGTCAAATCCTTCAACGTGTTGTACTTTCCGTATAAATAGGACAACCAGCCACGATGGTGGGCAACAAAAAGACGTTGCCCACCCTACGAACTGTGCATTCGCTAATATATATATAGACGTTGCACAGAAAGATTATGTGAAGGCAAATTGAAAAAAAATGTCTGGCGAATCTTTCAACAATTACCCAAGCTGTGCATTCGCATCTACTAATATATAGTATTCCAGAAAAATAAATTGGCTAAGGATTTAGTCCCCTTTAGGGGACTTTAGCTTTCAGACAACGACTTTAGTTGGCTGCCAAATTATTTTTCTGGAAATCTATAGTTAGACGTTGTACAGAAAAATCAATCCGTCAAATCCTTCAACGTGTTGTACTTTCAGTATAAATAGGACAACCAGCCACGATGGTGGGCAACAAAAAGACGTTGCCCACCCTACGAACTGTGCATTCGCATTTACTAATATATATATATAGTCAAAGAGGCTACGGAAAGAGATATTTATCTCAACAATGATACGATGATGCAAGCGAAATACGTTCATTTTTTGACGCATACCTATGAAATGAATGGTTTTTTAGGACTCAGTTATGGGAAAGATAGCACCGAGGATGGTCTGTTAACCGGCCCTGAAATTGCCGCAAAATTGTTCATTAATGCCGATACGGTGTTAGTGACTGCCTGTGACACGGCCGGTGCCTCCCAACCGCTGTTGCCCGGCGAAGCGTTTTCCAGTTTAGCGGTGGGATTTGTGACGGCCGGTGCTAAGCGTCTGTTGATTACATTATGGCCTGTGAAAGACCTACTCTATGCACACAAGTTTTTCGTACCCACCTAAGCGGGCTGCTAGAATTCCAAAATGCCCAAAAATCGTACAGCCCGCTTGCCCACCAATCCAACCCGAAAAAATATAAAAATAGATAAAAATCATATATTTAAAAGTTATGTGCATAGAGTAGGTGAAAGACACAGTCGCCGCTCAGTTTGTAGAGGAAAAACGCCACACGCCGCTATGCGAATGGCACGAAATGTACTTAAAAAGAAAGATTCGTCACCGTATGCTTGGGGTGGGTTTATCTTGATGGGCGATTGAGGCAAACAAACATTCCCCCCAGTGTGACGTGCTGGCTTAACCGCCAAATAATAACGAACCTTAGCCCACAAATGCCCGCCTTATCTGCCATTGTGTTGGGACAACTCAACAATCCAAAGGGAATTGATGGTTATGTGACTGCTGGCGATTGGCTGGGCTCTGATTTAAAGAGCGATTTGATGGTGTTATCGGCGTGTGAAACCGGCTTGGGTGAAACGGTGAACGGGGATAGCGTGATGGGTTCGTATTTGGGTATCACCACGGCGCGTTAAATATCGTGCAAGGTTCGCCTGAAACGAATGATCTTGCGCTCCGAATAACACCACGCCGTTTTTTCGTACAAGGTTCGCCTTGTACTCCTGATAATATTCAATAAAAATATAAACAAATGCCTTAGTTTGTAAGGACTAAGCAGCGGGCACTGAAGTGACAGGTTCTACGGATTGCCAGTTTTCAACCAGAATAGCCCACCTTTCATGATCCTTCCATTCTCCATTGATATTAAT
The DNA here is from genome assembly GCA_003646175.1 of Candidatus Parabeggiatoa sp. nov. 1. Taxonomy (GTDB): domain Bacteria; phylum Pseudomonadota; class Gammaproteobacteria; order Beggiatoales; family Beggiatoaceae; genus Parabeggiatoa. The sequence continues at coordinate 3,829 of QNER01000569.1, read as the reverse complement.
CGGTAAAATTGACCAATTTTAAAATACGATCAATTCCCTCAGCACCGCTTAATGGTATGGAAATATGTCCGTTTGGTACCTCATAATCACGCGGGTTAATCCTTATCAATGTACGGTTCTCTTTATTTGCGACGAGTTCTGAGTAGATTCTAACCGTTGGCACGGCTGTTCCTGCGCCAATTTCAATAATGGCTAAGTTGAAATCACCATCCGGTAGTTTGTTAAGCCAATCATTGAGTCTTTTCTCTTGTTTTTCGGTTCGTCCATCATTCCAAACCCAGTCTTCAAACATTAATACATTCGGGCGAGCAATCATGCCACAGTTTTTACACTGAGGAAAAGGTTCTAACGCTTCAAAAGCGTGTTCATCTATTTTGACATTGACACCATTTGCATCCCAAATTTCATCACGACAGGGTTTTGTACATTGAAGATAATGGATGGAACCATGACATTCCACTATCTTATCTTCATCATATCCAGCTTTTTGAAATTGCCCGTCAACATTTGAAGTAAACACGAAATAGCCACCTTTTTTATCTTTGGCTATTTCAAGGAGTTGTAAAAAACCATCGTGTGGGATTGTCTGTTGAAAAAGAGTTAACAAATGCCCATAAAATGCCCATGCTAATTTGGGATTTTGGTGAAACCATTTTGGAGTTGCTATTTCAGTAAAGGATAAGCCTAATTTTGCAATGGGCGGATAGGCTTTCCAAAAACCTTTATCACCTCTAAAATCTGGTAAGCCGGAATCAACACCCATGCCGGCACCTGCTGAAATAAGAAGCGCATCCGCGTTTAATAATGCTTTTGTGGCTTGTTCTATAGCGTTTTCTAATGTCATAACGATTGTTCTTTTTTCAGAAATACATTTGAGTTTGGACAATGCCAAGATAAATCTTGGACTCCTAGAATGGTTCCGGAGTCCAAACTTTAGTTTGGCGCGTCCAAGATAAATCTTGGACTCCTAGAGTTTTTTTAAAATGCGAACAGTTCCTTCTGCACCGCCTAATGGTATGGAAATATGTCCGTTTGGTACATCATAATCACGCGGGTTTATAATTTATGGTATAAAGGATCGACTCAAATTGACAAAAAATTCAAATAATCAAAAAGTTAGTCTCAACTTTGACGATGCCCTGTTTTTACCCATTAAAATCTCCACGTTGACTGTCATCCTGCGATAATCGGTAAAGGTACTAAAAAAACGAAAATAACTAATACATATGTCAATCGCGATAGCCGGGATGATAAGGAATTTTTCCAGATTGAGTTTTGTTGAGTATTCAGGCACCCTTCAAAAATATCGGGGGCAACCATATTCGAGGCAAAAGTTTTTCTAGTAAACGGATTTTGAGAAAGGATTGCCCCTACAATATTTATTGTTCTTGTAGGGGCAATCCCTTGTGGTTGCCCGCATCGAAGGGATGAACCGGAGATTTTCGTGATCTTGCACTAGGCACTTACGCGATGGAAAACTGAAAATATTCGGTGGCTGTGGCACTTGTAACGAATTGCCATATCATTTTAAATGTTATGAAACGTTTCGGGTGTGGTTGCAAAACCCCACCCTGCTTCAAAAACGCTAATTTAAACCCACCGATATAAAACTTATATATAAATGTTCAGATAAATAATTTCACAAACCCCAGGTTTCACCTGGGGCTATTCACATTTTCAGGCAAAAGTTTTTCTAGCAAACATTTGCCTGAAAGGTAAATGTTTCGCTCAAAGTACATTTACCTGAAAGGCAAAAGTTTTTCTAGCAAACATTTGCCTGAAAGGCTAAAGTTTAGCTCAAAGTACTTTAGCCTGAAAACCCCTACGGGGTTGTTGGGCGTTCGTTATAATATAGACGTTCAGAAAAATATTTAGGGCAAAACCGTAAAGCTTGAAAAAACGCTTTACGCGATCAAACTATAGACATCCTAAATTAGGAACGTGCATGAAACAACTTAGTCAACTTGGGGCAACCGCAAAGGGATTGCCCCTACAAATCATCAAGTTACGTAGGGGCAATCCTTTATGGTTGCCCCAATTAATTGATACAGGGTGGCTGGATTTAAAACTGTCAAAGTTCCCAATTGATTATTAAGGACTATCGATTATTCGATTGTTAATTCGTTTATTCCCGTAATGAGTTGTACTTAATATTCAATGAGTTATAAAAAATGATAGGTGGTAAGCTTTAGGATTTCGCTGTAGCGTGTCCGACACAACCAATTTAAAATCAACGACTTAAATTTCATAATCCTGCAATGTGGGTGATAAGTTTTTAGGGTCCAAACTTAGTTTGGGCTGCCAAAACTAAAGTTTGCAGAACACATCGCGCCACTACCAATAAATTTTATACGCTAGGAGTCTGTCTGACTTAACAGTTAAGTAATTGATTTACAATAAATTTTATTTTCGCACCAATAGAACAAATCAAATTAAATCAATATGTTAGCCCACTAAGCCAGATAAACTCCTAGGACGACCAAACAATTTAATAACTTACTGAGCCTTTTGCAAAACTATTGGGCATAAACGATAAATCAATAACTTACTGAGTACCTAATGGGATGTAAGTTATTGATTTATGGTTGAACATCGGAGTTTTGCAAGTTTTTTTTATTGTTTATAATAACTTCGCTAATAGAAAATAGCGAATAGCTTTTGTCTAATGGGTCATATCAAAATAATTATGTTAGATTTCAGCATAGTTCAAAAGAGTTTGATACTGGGTAACACTTTTTTCTTGCGAACCTATATTTTTCAATAGGTTACGCTAACGGAGTGCTACCCTGATTTGAACCATGCCTAGATTTCACGCGATGTGCAATTTTTCCACTAAGTTATTGATTGTACAAGTACACGATTTCGTACCTATCGTATGCCACTCCTGAAAGCGATTTAAAAATAAATGGGTTATAAAAGTTGCATATGGCGTGATTTCATTAAGTTATAAGTGAAGCGCGGAAGATGTTGTGGTTTAACGTCAAAAAATTTTTTATCTTCATCAAAGAATATTACTCGATGTTCAAGTTAGAATTTGTTAATAAACTAATAGAATTATAAATGATTAAAAAATAAACCTTATTTTTTATGAGTCTCAATTGGGATTATTCTAGCCAAACCGGTTCATGTTCTTGATTTTTTTTCTTATTTATAGCCTATTTTGATAATGTTTAAGTACTTTTAAAGTTCAATTTTCAGACGAATTTGATTTAATTAATATAGATTTTTACTTTAAAAGGAAAGAAATCATAACTATTTGATGAGCGAACGTGATTGAGACTCTATTGGAATATTAGTATATTTTAATTTTAATATTGAATGATAACTAATTTCGCCGCGAAAGTTGACAGCATCGCTCCAACTGGAGGCAAAGAACTGATAACTGTCCATGCGTTTTAATCACACGCTTGATTATAATTAGACAGACAGATGTTAATAAATTTAGAATATTTTAACTTACTAATATAAGGCTTGGTGCCTTTTTTAAAACTAATGAAGTATCAACTTCATTGAAAGTATTTCTATTTTAATTTCAATCTATTACAAGTTTATTGCCAAATTGGGTTAATTAGCTATTGCAAAAAAATGGGGGATGTGTTTAAATGCCCGCTCCCTTATGATACATATATATAAGTGAGTGTGCATATTGATTTTTGTTCAAAAAGCCTAACACCCCTTTCTAGGTTCTCGACTTTTTGGCTAAGTACTTAGGGCGTGTCATCAATTAAAGTCACACCCCTGAAAGGGGATAACATACCAGCCTGGGGCAACGCCCCAGGAATGATTTATTTAGAATTTAAGCCCTGAAAGGGCGATACATTATGTCACG